>DASVSE010000450.1:0-2756 GCA_036388235.1 Rubricoccaceae bacterium
CCGAGACGGACACGCCGCCGACGGCCGTCACGGGCGTCGCCCCGCGGGCGCCGGGGTAGCGCCGGACGACGTCGCGGATCTCGACGCCGACCGGCTCCGGGCCCGCCCTCACGCGGCGCTGTCGCCGCCGGACACCCCGGCGAGGGCGGCCGTCACCTTGTCCGCCGCCTCCTGGAGCCGGATTGCCGACTCGATCGGCAGGCCCGAGTCGCGGAGGATCTGCATGCCCTCCTCGGCATTGGTGCCCTGCAGGCGCACGATGAGCGGGACGTTCAGGTCCACCTTCGTCGCCGCCTCGACGACGCCACGCGCGACGCGGTCGCAGCGGACGATGCCGCCGAAGATGTTGACGAGGATCGCCTTCACGTTCGGGTCCGAGAGGATGATGCGGAAGCCCGCCTCGACCGTCTCCGGGCTCGCCGTCCCGCCGACGTCGAGGAAGTTGGCCGGCTCACCGCCTGCGAGTTTGATGAGGTCCATCGTGCCCATCGCGAGCCCTGCCCCGTTCACCATGCAGCCGACGTTGCCGTCGAGCTTGACATAGTTCAGGCGCGACTTGCCGGCCTCGACTTCGAGCGGGTCCTCTTCGGCCTCGTCCCGCATCTCGGCAAGGTCGGCGTGGCGGAAGAGCGCGTTGTCGTCCAGGTCCATCTTCGCGTCGACGGCGAGGACCGAGCCGGACGGGCTCACGAGGAGCGGGTTGATCTCGGCGAGGCTCGCGTCGCTCGCCTCGTAGGCCGCATAGAGGCCCGTGATGAAGCCGCGCGCCTGCTTGGCCGCCTCGCCCGAGAGGCCGAGGCCCGACGTGATCGCCGAGATCTGGTACGGCCGCAGCCCGACGGCCGGGTCCACCCACTGCTTGAGGATCTTCTCGGGCGTGTGCTCGGCGACCTCCTCGATCTCCATGCCGCCCTCCGTGGACGCCATGATGACGTTCATGCGCCGCGCGCGGTCCAGCGTCACGCCGAGGTAGTACTCCTTGGCGCCGTCCTCGTAGACGTCGCCGGCGACGAGGACCTTGCGGACGAGCTGGCCCTCGGGACCGGTCTGCGGCGTGATGAGCTGCATCCCGAGGATGGCCTCGGCCTTCTCGCGGACCTCGTCGAGGGAACGGGCGAGCTTCACGCCGCCGCCCTTGCCGCGGCCACCAGCGTGGATCTGCGCCTTAATCACAAAGACGCCCGTGCCCGTCTCGGCCTGGATCGCGCGGGCCGCCTCGACGGCCTCGTCGGGCGTGGAGGCCACGCGGCCGGGCTGCGTTGCGACGCCGTGCTGCGAGAGGATCTCCTTGGCCTGGTACTCGTGGACTTTCATGGGATGCGGGTGTGGGGATGGGCAGTGTCCGCCGGGAAGCTAGCCCCGCGGCGGGCACCGGTCTGTGACCGGCACCGGCGCGGCCCGTTCCGTGTCCCGATCTTCGCTCTTCCACCCTCCCGCCGCCCGGTGACTCGATTCGACTGGCACGTGCTCCGCCGCTTCGTGTCGGCAGCCCTTCTGCTCGTCGCCCTCATCTCGCTCGTGTTCGTCGTGCTGGACTACGCCGAGTACGTCGATGACTTTCTGGACCGCGGCGCGACGACCGCCCAGGTGTTCGGGACGTACTACCCGCACTACCTCTTCGACATTCTGCGCCTGACGAGCCCGCTCGCGGTCTTTCTCTCCGCGATCTACGTCACGTCGCGCCTGTCGCAGTCCAGCCAGCTCACCGCCCTGCACGCCTCGGGCGTATCGCTCGGGCGCTACATGCGTCCGCTCGTGCTCGGCGGGGCGGCGGTCGCCGCGTTCATGGTGTACTTCAACGGCTGGCTCGTTCCGCCGGCCAATGCCGTCGTCGTCGAGTTCGAGAACCAGTACCACCGTGACGCCCCGCAGCAGTCCGGCGCCGCGGGCGCGTACCGGCAGGCGGCGCCCGGCGTGGTTCTCGCAGCCGGCTTTTTCGACCGCGCCGAGGCCCGGGCCTACCGAGTGAGCCTCGTCACGACCGACACGTCAGGCACGTTCGCCGTCCGCGAGCGCCTCGACGCCGCCGAGATGGCCTACACCGACTCGCTCGAACGGTGGCAGATGCGCGACGTCACCATCCGGACGTTCACGGGCGGAACCGAGCGCTTCCGCCGCGTGGCGACGCTCGACACGGCGCTCGCGCTCCGGCCCTCGGACCTCGCCCAGACCGAGCGCGATGCCGACAAGCTCACGCTCCCCGAGGCCCGCGCCTACGTCGCGTCGCTCCGCCGCGCGGGCGTGCAGGACGTCGGGCGCCCGCTCGTGGCGACCTACACCAAGGTCACGTACCCACTCGCCAACCTCATTCTCGTCCTCATCGGCGTGCCGCTCGCGGCCCGGCGGCGGCGCGGCGGACAGGCCGTCCAACTCGGCCTCGGCCTCGGCGTCGCGTTCATCTACCTCGCCGCCCAGAAGACCATCGAGCCGCTCGGCTACGTCGGCGAGATCCCGCCGATTGTCGCTGCCGTCGCGCCTCATGCGGCCTTCCTGGTCGTCGCCCTCGTCCTGCTATGGCGCGCACGGCGGTAGCGAGGCGCTCGCTGGAAGGGCGAGCAGACCGTGGGCTCGCCTGTAGCCCCCTACCTGGATGCTCGTGGTACAGACGCACTAGGCCCGGCGGGCGCCGCGCCGATAGCTTGACTGCATGGACCCTGAGACGCGCTCTGCCCTCCCCCGCCCCGGTCCGATCGGGGCCGTGCTCGGCGTACTCCGTGTCGCGGCCATCTTCGCCTTGCTCACCGTCGGAACGCTCG
>DASVSE010000451.1:0-1881 GCA_036388235.1 Rubricoccaceae bacterium
CCTGCGCGAACGCGGGGACCGAGACGAGGAGGACGGCGAGCAAGGTCAAAAGGCGCATCAGGGCGGGGGCTGGAGGGCGGGCGGATCGTCGGGCGTGTCGTCGTCCCAGTCGTCCCATGGCGACAAGTAAGCGTCACGGGCGGACCAGACCACGAACGCCGCGACGGTCGCGATCAGCACCGCGTACACCGTGAAGACTGTCCGCTCCGATATCCAGCCGGTTCGGACGGCCTCCGCCGTGCCGATCCCGAGCGTGCCGCCGAGCAGGACCAGAACGGCCCACTCGGCGGCGACGCGCAGCACGGCGCGCCAGAGCGGCGGCACGGCCTAGAAGGCGAGGACCTCGCGGGCAGCCGCGAGCACGTTCTCGTCCTGCGGCAGAACCTCCTTCTCAAGGCCGTCGGCATACGGGATCGACGAGAAGGCCCCGGCGACCCGGCGGACCGGCGCGTCGAGGTGGCCGAAGGCGGCGGCCGACACCTGCGCGGCGATTTCGGCGCCGAATCCCATGAACTCGTGGTCCTCGTGCGCGACGAGGACGCGGCCCGTCTTGCATGCCGAGGCGATGATCGTCTCGGTATCGAGCGGCAGCATCGATCGGACGTCGATGACCTCGACCGAGACGCCCTCCTTTTCAAGCACGCGGGCGGCGGCGAGCGAGCGGTACACGATCGCGCCCCACGTGACGATCGTCAGGTCCGTGCCCTCTTTGACGACGCGTGCCTTGCCGAGCGGAACGAGGAAATCCGCGTGCGGCTCCGGCGAGCGCGCCGGGCCCTGGCGGTAGAGCGACTTGTGCTCCAGGAAGATCACCGGGTCGCGGCCGCGAATGGCGGTCTTGAGCAGGCCCTTGGCGTCGGCGGCGTTGGACGGCATCACGACATGGACGCCAGGCCAGTGCGCGAACAGCGACTCGACGTTCTGGCTGTGGCACAGCCCGCCGTGGATGTACCCGCCGCAGGGCATCCGGATCACCATCGGGCTCTCCCACGCGTTGTTGGAGCGGTACCGCATCGACGCAACCTGGTTGCGGAGCGGCTGCATGCTCGGCCACACGTAGTCGGCAAACTGGATCTCGACGACGGGCATGTAGCCGGCTGCCGCAAACCCGACGGCCGACCCGACGATCGAGTGCTCGGCGAGCGGGCTGTTGAAGCAGCGCTGGTTGCCGTACTTCTCGGCCAGCCCGCGCGTGGCCGTGAAGACGCCGCCCTTGCCCCCGCCGACGTCCTCGCCGTAGACGAGCACACGCTCATCGCGGGCCATCTCCTCGTCGAGCGCGTGGTTGACGGCGTCCACCATCACGACGAGCTCGCCGGTCGGGCCGTCGGCCTCATAGACGCGGTCGTCGGGGCCTTCGTAGTAGACGTGGGCCGTGGCTGTGGCCGGGTCCGGGTCGGCCTCGGCCTCGACGGCACGGGCCGCCAGGTCGATTTGGGCGTGAATCTCCAGTCGCAGCGCCTCGACATCGGCGTCTGTCGTCACGCCGGCCTCGACGAGGCGCCGGACGAGGGACGGGATCGGGTCCCGCAGGCGGTCCGCCGCGACCGACTCGGCCTCGCGGTACTTGTTGTGGTCGTCCGACGACGAGTGCGGCAGCAGACGCACGACGTCGGCGAGAAGCGCGACGGGGCCCTTGCCAGCGCGGACGTGCTCGATGGCGGCCTTGGCCGCGGCGAGGCTCGCCAGCAGGTCCGTCCCGTCGTACTTGAGACGCGTGAGGCCCGGATAGCCGCCGAGCATCGTCCAGATCGACCCGCCGGCCGTCTGTTCACTCACCGGGACCGAGATCGCGTAGCCGTTGTCCTGGATGTGGAAGATGACCGGGAGTGACTCGCGGGCGGCCCAGTTAAGGCCCTCATGGAAGGCGCCCTGACTCGT
>DASVSE010000452.1:0-3622 GCA_036388235.1 Rubricoccaceae bacterium
TTCTCGTCGCCGATCCCGGCTTCTTCGAGGACGTCGTGAGCCTGACGGGGACGGTCGCGACCAACAACGACGCCGCCCTTTCGCCCGACGTGCCGGGCACGCTGACGTACGTCGCGGCCGTCGGGACGGCTGTTCGGGCCGGGGCGACCGTCGCGCAGGTTCGCGCCGTCGGGCAGCAGGCGGGTGTCGCGCAGGCCCAGGCCGGCGTCGCGCAGGCCGAGGCGGGCATCCGCGCCGCCCGCGCGCAACGCCAGGCCGCGCAGGCCCAGCTCGACCTCGCGCAGGACCAGTACCGCCGCCAGCTGCCGCTCGTCCGCGACTCGATCCTCTCGGCCCTCGAGTTCCGCGCCGTCGAGACGCAGCTCGCGGGCGCGCGCGCCCAGGTCGCCCAGGCCGACGCTGGCATCGCGCAGGCGCAGGGCCAGTTCCGGGCCGCCCAGCAGGGCGTCGTCGCCGCCCGAGCGGGCGAGTCCGGCAGCCTCGCCGTCGTCCGCGGCGCCCAGTCGCAGCTTTCCAACACGCGCATCGTCGCACCTTTCTCGGGCGTCATCCAAGAGCGCATTATGGGGCCGGGCGAGCTGGCCAGCCCCGGCATGCCCGTTGTGCGGATCGTCTCGGGCGGGGCCGTCAAGATTGAGGCGGGCGTCCCCGAGCGCTACGCCGGCGCGATCCGCGTCGGCGCGACCGTTCAGGTCACGCAGACCGCGAACGCCGGCGAGCCGCGGGGCGGTCGCGTGACGTTCGTCGGCGTCGCCGTGGACCCGCAGACGCGCACGTTCCCGATCGAAATCCAGGTCGACAACGCCGATGGCGCGCTCAAGCCGTCGATGGTCGTCCGCCTCGCCGTCACGCGCGCCGTCCTGGAGAACACCGTCGTCGTCCCGCAGGACGCCATCGTCCGCGACGGCGACGCGACGTTCGTGATGATCGCCGTCCGCAATGCACAGGGCGCGACCGTCGCCGAACGCCGCCCGGTTGAACTCGGGCCCACGTCCGGCGCCAACGTCGTCGTGCTCTCGGGCGTGCGCACCGGCGAGTCGATCATCGTCTCCGGCCAGTCCGGGCTCGCCCAGGGAGCGACCGTGCGCGTCGCCGAGCGCCGGGCCCCGGTCCGGCGGGCCACGCGGGCAGTAGCCCCCGCTGAGTAGGCCGAGGCGCGGCGGTAGGTTTCGCGCCCGCCTCCGCGCCTCCATGCGACGCCCCGAAGACTTCCCCGACGCGCACCTGCGCGTCTTCGACCGCCCCAGACTGCCCGCGCCCGACGCGATCCATAGCGTCTACCTCGTCGGCATCTGCGGCAAGGGCATGGGCGCCCTCGCCGAGCTCTTCGCTGCCTCCGGCCGGACCGTCCGCGGATCGGACGACGCCGCCTACCCGCCCATGTCGACGCGCCTCGCGGCCGCCGGCATCGACGTGCTCGACGGCTACAGTGCCGCCCACCTCGACCCGCCCGCCGACCTCACCGTCGTCGGCAACGCGGCGGTCCCGACGCATCCCGAGGCGGCGCATGCCCGCGAGGCCCGCCTCGTGCAGGCGTCGTTCCCCGAGGCCCTCGGACACGTCTTTCTCGCCGACCGCCGCCCCGTCGTGATCGCGGGCACACACGGCAAAACGACCACGACGGGCCTCACGACGCACGTCTTCCGCGAGGCGGGCCTC
Organism: Rubricoccaceae bacterium; assembly: GCA_036388235.1. GTDB lineage: Bacteria > Bacteroidota > Rhodothermia > Rhodothermales > Rubricoccaceae > DASVSE01. Next base: position 1,660 of record DASVSE010000452.1, read on the forward strand.
GACCCCGGCTTTCTCGTCGGCGGCGTCATCGTCGGCGACGAGGCCACGTCGGGCCTCGGCTCGGGCCCGCACTTTGTCGTCGAGGGCGACGAGTACGACGCGGCCTACTTCGACAAGCGGCCCAAGATGCTGCTCTACCGTCCGCAGGTTGCGGTCGTGACGAGCTTGGAGTTTGACCACGCCGACATTTACGACGACTTCGACGACTACCGTACAGCCTTCGAGACCTTCGTCGGCCTCCTCCCCGACGCCGGCGGCCACCTCGTTCTCTGGGGAGACGATCCTGCCGTCCGCGCGCTTGCCGCGCACACGTCTGCCCGCGTGAGCCTCTACGGCGACTCGCCCGAGTGCGACGTGACCGCCCGCGACGTCCGTCCCGAGCCCGGCGGCCAGCGCTTTCGCATCGACGCCTTCGGCAACTCTGCCGAGGCCTTCCTCCCGCTCGGCGGCGCCTTCAATCGCCACAACGCCCTCGCCGTCGCCGCCGTCGCCCTCGGCGAAGGCGTGCCCCTCGCTACCGTCGCCGGCGCCTTGGGCACGTTCCGCGGCATGGCCCGCCGGCAGGAGCCCCGCGGCGAGCCCGGCGGCGTTTTGGTCGTCGACGACTTCGCCCACCACCCGACTTCGGTCGAGGCAACGATCCGAGCCGTCCGCGAGCGCTGGGCGGGGCGCTTCGCCCCCGACGCCGCCGGGCGCCCCACGGGCCGGCTCATCGCCGTCTTCGAGCCGCGCTCCAATTCGTCCCGCCGCAAGGTCTTCGAGGCACGCTACGGCGAGGCCTTCGCCGCCGCCGACCGCGCCCTGATCTCGGCCCCGCCTCTCCGCCACAACGACACGCCGGACGACTTTCTCGACCCCGACGCCGTCGTCCGCACGGTCGAGACACACGGCACTCCAGCCGCCGCCTACTCCTCCGCCGACGCGCTCCTGCCCGACCTCGTCGCCAGCCTCCGCCCCAGCGACCTCGTCCTCGTCATGTCCAACGGCTCCTTCGACGGCCTTGTCTCCCGTCTCCTCGCCGCCCTCCGCGACGCGCCGGCCTCCGCCGCGCGCTAGCGCCCCCTGGCACCGGCCAGAAACGTCCTGCGCTCGCTATCTGGATGCCCGCCTCGGTCCTGCTCGGCCCGCCGCCACCCCCGGCGCCTCGCCGCATCGTCTCGCTCGTCCCCAGCCTCACCGAGGCCCTCGCTGCCCTTGGCTTGGACGACCAGACCGTCGGGCTCACGCGCTTCTGCGTTCACCCCGACGGCTGGAAGGCGCGCAAAACCATCGTCGGCGGGACCAAGGGCACCGATCCCGCTCGCGTTCTCGCCCTCCGGCCCGACCTCGTCGTCGCCAACCGCGAGGAAAACGACCGCGCCCCCGTCGAGGCCCTCGCCGCCGCCGGCGTCCCCTTCTGGCTGTGCGACATCGCCACCGTCGCCGACACCATCGACGCCCTCCGCAGCCTCGGCCACGTCACGGGCTGCCCCGACGCAGGTGACCGTCTCGCCGCCGCCATCGTCGCCGCGTTCGACACCCTCCCAGTCCGCCGCACGCCCCTCCGCGTCGTTTACCTGATCTGGCGCGACCCGTGGATGACTGTTGGGTCGGACACCATCATCCACGATGTCATGGCCCGAGGTGGCCTGGTCAACGCCTTCGGAGACCGCACCCGCTACCCCGCCGTCACGGGAGATGAGATTGCCGACGCCCGCCCCGATGCCATCCTCCTCTCCTCCGAGCCTTACCCGTTCTCGGACCAACACGTCGCCGAGGTCCAGGCCCTCGCTCCCGGAGCACGCGTCACGCTCGTCGATGGCGAGGCCTTCTCGTGGTACGGCCCCCGCCTCGCCCGCGCCCCCGCCGAGATCGCGCGTGTGCTTCAGAAAATCGGTGCGTGAGTGGGAAGGACGCGCGGCGCCGGGCGTACGGCGCGTCCACTGACTCCCGCTCCGCATGTCCGACTCTCCCAGCGCTGCTG
>DASVSE010000453.1:0-6731 GCA_036388235.1 Rubricoccaceae bacterium
AGGGACCGCCCGAGCGGGTGCTCCGCCCCGAGCAGGCGCTCCATCTGTACCGCATCGCCCGGGAGGCGTGCACGAACAGCCTCAAGCACGCCGCCGCGACCCGACTCGACGTCACCATCGCGGCTGGACCGGACGGGACCATCTCACTGGACATCTGCGACGACGGTCAGTTTGTCGCCCCCGGCGCGTCTGGAGACGGCGTGGCGAACGACCGCCTTACCGGCCTTTCAGGCTTCGGGCTGGACTCGATGCGGACGCGCGCTGCCGCCCTCGGCGCGCGCTTCGACATCGAAACCGACGCCGGCACGACGGTTCGGGTGACCGTGCCGGCTGACCGCCCGGAGCCCATCTGACGCGTTAACCTCCGCAGCGCCTAAACCTGAGCGGTTGTTTCCTGCCGTGACCGGTCGTCGCCGTCGAGCGGGAGGCCAGGGGGAGGCTCGCCGGCCGTGAGGTCGTTGCCAGCCGTCGGGGTGTCCCCGGCCGGCTCGCGCCGGGCAACGATGTATGAGGCGATCGCGGCCCCGCTCAGGCACGCCGCGATGACGAGCAGCGAGAGCCAGGTCGGGAATTCCAGACCCTGCGCGTGGAGCAGCGGCTCGGTCAGCATCTTGATGCCGATAAACGACAGCACGAGCGCAAGCCCAACGTGGAGGTAACGGACGCGCTCGATGACGCCCGCGAGCAGGAAGTACATCGCGCGCAGGCCCACGACGGCCATGATGTTGGAGCCGTACGCCAAGAACGGGTCCGTCGTGACACCGAGGATGGCCGGGATCGAATCGACGGCAAACACCACGTCGGTCAACTCGATCATCACGAGGACGAGAAACAGCGGCGTCACCATGCGCCGGCCGTTCTCCCGGATGAAAAAGCTCTCGCCGTGATAACGGTCGGTCACGGGCAAGACGCGCCGCAAAAACGTCAGCAGCCGGTTTTCGGACACGTCAGACGCGCCGTCGTCGTGCCGGAACATCTTGAGGCCCGTAAACAGCAGGAAGGCCCCGAAGACGTACAGCAGCCACGAGAAGCGCTCGATGAGCGCGACGCCGAGAAAGATCATCCCCGCCCGCATCACGATCGCGCCAAAGATGCCCCAGAACAGCACGCGGTGCTGAAACGCCGCCGGAACGGCGAAATAGCTGAACAGGACGGCGATCACGAAGAGGTTGTCGACCGAGAGCGACACCTCGACGATGTACCCCGTCAGGAACGTCAACCCGGCCGCGGTGCCGTGCCATGCCCACACGCTCGCCGCGACGGCGAGGGCTGCGCCGACAAAGAATGCCGTCATCTTGGCTGCCTCGCGGAGCCCGATCGTATGGCTGCGGCGGTTGAACACGAGAAGGTCCAAGAGCAGCAGCACGACGACGAACCCGTTGAGCGCAGCCCAGGCAGACGTCGGAATGTCGAGGTAGTCGGCGTTCTGGGGCACGGCGGGAGAGTAGGGGGCGTCCGGGCTCTACTGCGGGAGAAGCCTGAAGGTGCCCGGAGTTTCCGTCAAATGCGCTTCGCGCAGGCTCTGCAGTAGTGGCACGAGGATTGCCACGATCTTTGGGCCCCGTCTTTCGCTTCGACGCTGACTCCCCGTCCCCCTCCCGTCCGACCGGTTGCCCGCCCGCGCGTGCTCCTTCTCGCGCATGCGTGCAGTCCAGCGCGTGGGTCCGAAGAAAAGGTCGGCTGGAACCGGGCCGTCGCGAGCGCGCGTCATTTCGAGACGGTCGTGATCTGCCGCCGCGAGCCGTTCGAGACTGAGATCCGGGCGCACGAAGCGATTCATGGGCCCGTCGCTGGTCTGGAATGGGCCTTTCTCGGGCAGTCGTGGCCCGAGCGCGTGCTCGCCCGAATGCCGGGCGGGACGTGGGTCGGGTACAACCTGTGGCAACGACGTGCCCTCGCCCTCGCCCGGCGGCTGGACCAAGAGACCGCATTCGACCTCGTGCACCACGTGAACTGGGTGAGCTTCCGCGAACCGGGGTACGGGTGGCGCCTCGGCCGGCCGTTCGTGCTCGGCCCGCTGGGCGGGACGCAAAACACGCCGCGGCGCTTTCTCTTCTCGGGCGGGGTCGCGATGGCGCTGCGGGAGAGCCTGCGGAGCGCGCTCAACCTCCTCCAGCTCGCCGCCGGCCGGCGCCTCCGCCGGGCCGCACGCACGGCCGCCCCGTTCCTGGCGGCCAACTCGACCGTCCAGCGCGACGTTCGGCACTGGCTCGGCGTCGAGAGCGTGCGGATGCTAGAGACTGGATCGGGCGCGACGGGCACGCCGCGGCGCTGGGCGGACCGCGCGCCCGGACCCGTCCGCCTGCTGTGGGTTGGCGAGTGCCTCAACCGCAAAGGCGCGCACCTGATGATCCGCGCGATGCAGCAGGTCGAGCGTGACCGCCCGGGCGCGGCTGTGCTGCGGGTCTTCGGCGAGGGCCCCGAGCGGGCCGCCTTTGCGCGGCTCCCGGGCGTCGAGGCGCCCGGCGCGATTCCCCACGCGGCCATGCAGGCTGCCTATGCCGAGGCGGACGCGCTCGTGTTCACGAGCCTCCGCGACACGTCGGGAAACGTCGTCCTCGAAGCGCTCGGGCAGGGCCTGCCGGTTGTCTGCCTGGACCACCAGGGCGTCCGGGACATCGTGACGCCGGCGTGCGGCCTCAAGGTGCCCGTCACGACGCCGCGTGAGGTCGTCGCCGGGCTCGCAGCGGGCATCCTCACCATCGGCGCGGACGACGCGGCGTACGACCGCATGAGTGCGGCCGCTATCGAGCGGGCGCGGTACTACAGCTGGGAGCGTAGCTCCGAGATGCTCCGCCGGATCTACCTCGCCGCCCTCGGGCAGGCCCCGCCCGTCGTCGCTCCGCCCGGGACGGATGCGCTCGATGTGCTCGACGCCCATCCGCGGGTCTCGGCCGCGCCGCCCTCCGGCGACGGGTGGGCGTCCAGTTCCGGCGTCGCGGCACCGCCCGGCACGGTCTAGCCTTGAGCGGTTCTAGGCCTTCAACCGTCGTGGCTGAGGTCGCGGTGCCCGAAGTAGAACAGGCAGTGGGCAAGCTTTTTGGCCTTCAGCGGCCCGAAGCCCGGCAACGCCTGGATGCGCGCCTCGACCTCGGCGGCCGTGCCCGACTCCCAGAGCGCCTGCGCACCGCCCGCCTCGGCGAGGTGCCGGGCAACCTCCTGCGTCCGCACGGCCATCGTGGACGTGAAGCGGTGGACGGCCGGCGGCTCGGTGAAGGCTGCGCCGAAGGCCTCCGCGTCCATCGCCGCGATGAGCGCCATGTCGAGGTGCCCGAGGCGCTGCTGGAGCTTGAGCGGTCCGCAGAAGGCTGTCTCGGCGAGCACGCGCTGATCGAAGAGGAGCCCGAGGACGACCGCGTTGGGATCGTCGCGGAGCAGCTGATCGGCGTCGAGGTCTTTCGTCGCCGTGCCCTCGGCCTGCAGGCGGTCGAGCATGCGCTTCAGGCCGCCGTCGAGATACGAATAGTCTGAGGCGTCGTAGGGCATCCAAAAAGGGGGAGACGGGCTGAAAAGGGCGCGGGAGATCAGGCGTCGCGCCGCGCCCACGTTGGGCCGGCCGGCGTGTCCATCACGACGACGCCGAGTGCGTCGAGGGCCGCGCGGAGTTCGTCCGCTCGCGGCCAGTCTTTCGCCGCGCGTGCCGCGGTCCGCTCCCCGAGGAGTGCCTCGACGCGGACCGCGAGGCCGTCGTCTGCCGCCTCGGCACTGGCTGGCGGCGCTTCGGAACGGACGATCCCGAGCAGGGCATCGACGCGGTCCAGAAAGGCGAGGGCTGAGGCGCCCGCCGCGGTCGACAGAGGCTCGTCTCGGGCGGCCGTGAGAATGGCGCCCGCCCCGCGGTAGGCCGCGGCGAGTGCGAGCGGCGTGTTGAGGTCGTCCGCCATCGCGGCGAGCATCTCGTCGCCGGCAGCGGAGAGCACGTCCGCGAGCCTGTCCGGTCCGTCGCCGGTTGCCGATTCGGCGGCGGCAAGCGCCTCGGCATACCGCCGAACGTTCTTGCGGGCGTCGTCAAGCGCCTTGCGCGTGAGGTTGAACGGGCGCGCGTAGTGGCCCGAGATGAGGACGAGGCGGAGCGCGAGCGGGTCGACAGGCGCGCCCCACTCGGCCCGGCCGCCGTCCTCAGGGGCGGCGATGAGGTCGTGGACGGTCAGGAAGTTGCCGCGGCTCTTGGACATCTTCTCGCCCTCGACCTGCAGAAAGCGGGTGTGGACCCAGTAGCGCGAAAACGTCTGGCCTGAGAGCGCCTCGGCCTGCGCGATCTCGCACTCGTGGTGCGGGAAGCGGAGGTCCTCGCCGCCGCCGTGCAGGTCGATCGTCTCGCCGAGGTACTGCTGCGCCATCACCGAGCACTCGAGGTGCCAGCCCGGGAAGCCCCAGCCGCCCGTCGTGCCGGCCGTGAACGGGCTGTGCCACTGCATGAGGTGCGCGTCGTCCTTTTTCCACAGCGCGAAGTCGCGCGGGTCGCGCTTGCCGTCGTCCTGGACCGTCCCGCGGGCATCGACGACGAGCGCGTCGGCGTCCGTGTTGCCCGAGAGGGCGCCGTAGGCGGGGAAGCTCGGGACGTGGAAGTAGACGCCGTCCGTCGTCTCGTAGGCGTGGCCCGAGGCGACGAGCGCCTCGACGGCGCGGATCTGCTCACGGACATGTTCGGTCGCGCGAGGGCGCACGTCGGGCTCGCGCAGGCCGAGCGCGTTCCAGTCGGCGAGGAGCGCCTCGGTGTAGTGCCGCGCGAGGTCCCACACGTTCACGAACGCCTCGCCCTCCTTCGAGGCGAGCGCCTTCGTCATCTTGTCCTCGCCCGCCGCATCCGCGACGTCGTCCTCCGTCAGGTGCCCGACGTCGGTGACGTTGCTCACGTAGCGGACCGCCCAGCCCAGCGCCTCGGCCGTCCGCACAACGAGGTCGGCCGTGAGGAACGTCCGGAAGTTGCCGATGTGGGCGTACGAGTAGACCGTCGGCCCGCACGAGTAGAACCGCAAGAAGGGGCGGCCGTCGGGTGCGAACGTGGCCGGCTCGACGGTCTCGACCTGCCGGGTGAGCGTGTTGGTGAGGCGGAACGGGGGCAGAGACATCGCGAACGAGGAAGCGTCCGCAAAGCTACCCGCGGCGGACCTGCGCCGCGCTCAGTAGCGGTCGTCCGAGAACGTCAGCCCGACGAGCAGGCTGAAGCGCGGGCCGTCGCGGCCGAGCACGACGGCGGCGTTGAGGGGCACGTTGATCTCGCCGACCGGGTTGGCGACGCCGACCGTGATGGCGTAGGCCGCGCCGGTCGCCGACAGGTTCGGCCCAACGCCCAGTTCGAGGCCGGTCGCCGTGCGGACGCCGACGATGAGGCTGGCACTCGGGAGGGCGAGCCCGCGTTCGAGCCCACCGACGAGGAGCACGCTCTCGGTGATGATGGCCAGGCCGCCCGAGGTCTGCGCCATCTGCCGCTCGAACTGCCACCCGAACTGCGTCACGACGGGCAGGCTCGTCGAGATGAGGTCCTCGCGGCGGCACTCCCCCTGTGGGCTATAGTCGCACTCACCGAACGTCTCGTTGATCTCGCGGACCGTCCCCGCGCTGAGGATGGTGATGCCGGCCCGCGGGCCCGAGAGGCGCCGCGCGCCCGTCCGCGGGAGCGGACGGCCAATCGGGCGGGGCCGCGGGCGCGGCACCGGAAGCGCCGCTGGTGGCGCGTCGGGCTCGGGCGCGGCGAGCGTGTCCGGAACGGTCTGCGCCGAGGCCGCCGGCGTGAGCAGGGCGCCAGTCAGAACCAGCAGCAGGAGTCGGGCGAGGCGCATGGGGCCGAGGCGGGTGGGTGTGCAAGATGCATCCCACCCTGTGCCCGGGCATAGTCCATCTGTACCAGGCGCCGCTGGACGGACCTCGCAGGGAACGCGGCCACCGACGATCAATAGCGCCGGTTGGAGAACGTCATCCCGACGAGGAGGCTCACGCGTGGACCGCCCTTGCCGAGAGCCGCAGCGACGTTAAAGGGCACGTTGACATCGCCCGCCCGCGCGTTGAAGCCGGCGGCAAGTGCGTACGCGACGCCCGTCGCCGAGACGTTCGGGCCGACGCCGAACTCGATCCCGTCGTGCGTCCGCGCGCCGACGAGGAACGTCGCACTCGGCAGCAGGACACCGCGGTCGAGTCCGCCGATGAGCGGGACGAACTCGGTCAATCCGGTCAGCCCGCCGGGCGTCTGGAAGACGCGCGTCTCGAACTGCCACCCGAACTGGGTCACGACGGGCATCGTCGGGTCGATAACGTCGCCTTCGCCCTCGGCGAGGCCGGCGTCGCGAAAGCGGTCGTTGATGCGCCGGACGGTGTCGGGGCTCAGGAGCGTCACGCCGGCTCGAGGACCGCTGAGGCGGACGGCGCTGCGGGGGCCGCTGACGGTCTGCGCGGTGGCTGGCGCAGCAAGCCCGGCGACGGCAACGGCGGTGAGCAGGGCAAGGCGCAGGGTCGGGAGAAACGTTGGCATGGGAGGGGGCGGAGGTGGGATGGAAGGATCCGGCTCGGGCTGGCAGGCCGCCTGATGCAGGCGCACTAGCGCGCGTAGCGGGATCGGGCCAGACCCGTCGCCAGGAACCGCGCCGCGCCGCCGGCCATCTTGGCGCCCCGCCGCCCCTGCCCCGATGACGACTCCCGACGCCGCCGACGCCGGCCTCCGCTATTCGGACGACACCCGCCCCGGCATCACGCGCCGCCGCTCGGGCCGCGGCGTGTCGTACCGGATGCCCGAC
>DASVSE010000454.1:0-1632 GCA_036388235.1 Rubricoccaceae bacterium
GCCCAGATCGACGCCGCCTGAGGCATCTCGCCGAACCGCGTCGGCAAAGTCCTGCCCGTCGTCGACGACCAGGTCGCCGAGCGACAGAAAGTAGCGGCTCCGGTACGACGCGTCGGGCAGGGCGAGGCGGTCGGCCGCGACGCCGTCGCGGGCGTAGCGCGCCTCGCCGGCCTCGACCGAGACCGTCCACGGCTCATCGCCGACCGTAAAGTGGGCGTCGTAGCTCGGGCGCCACGGGCGGATCGTCTCGGGCCAGAGCGCGCCGTGGAGCGCCCGCGCGAGCGTCGTCTTGCCCTGCCCGTTCGGGCCGACGACAACCGTCAGGCCCGACCCGAACTCGGCGGTGAGGCCGGTCTGCGGGACGCCGTAGAACGAGCGGACGGAAATCTGGTCGATGTCGAGGCGTTCCATGGCGGTGCGGAGCGCGGGCGCAGGCCCGGCCTAGACGTCGGAGTTTTGGGCGAGGGCGGTCCCAAGCAGGCGTGACACCTGCCGGCGGAGCCGTCCGACGGCTTCGGCCGTGACATCGTCCGCGAGACGGCCGTCGGCGCCAAGCGACTCGAAGACACGCGCGGCGCGGGCGGTACGGACGGCCCGGACGGCGCGCGCGACGAGCGCGCGGTCGGACGCGTCGAGCGCAGCCTCGTCCAGCGGACCGTCAGTCCCGAGGCGGGCAGAGAGGCGGGCGAGCGTCGCGACGGCGCCCGATCCGGCCGCGAGGCGCCCCAAGTCGAGAAGCGGACCGGCCGCGACCTCGACGCGGGCGACGCCGACGGTCACGCCTGCGTGCGGGAGGTCGCCGTCGGAGCGCAGTTCCTCGGCGAGCGCGTCGACGGCGTCGAAGGCGTCGGTCCGGCCGGTCAGCCGGACCGTCGTGACGGCCCGCAGCACCGCCGGGGACGCCTCGTGAACGGCCGCCGCGTGCTCGCGCAGCGCCAAGGCGCACAGCGCGCGCGCCTGCGCCGCATCGGCTGCGTCCGAGAGGTCGACCTCGACGGTCGCGTAGTGGACCGTGGCGAGCGGCAGCCGCTCGGCCGTCGCGCGGCCGTCCGGGTACACCGTCACGAGGGCCGCGCCGTGGACGCCGGGCTCATCGGGCCCCAGCGGCTGCAGTGAGCCCGGCGAGACGATGAGGGGCGCACCTGAGCCGGCATCGCCGGGGACCATTCGGGCGTCATGCCCACCGCCGAGCAGCCATGCCGAGACCGGAACGGCACGGAGGGCTTCTAGAGCGACCGGCGCCGTCCGGCTCTGGGGCGCGTCGACGTCGGCATGGAGCACGCCGACGAGCGGGACACCGGGCAGGGGCGCGTCGGTGGGATAGGTCGAGAGTGGGCTTTCGGCCGCCTGCGCGCCTGCAAAAGACCACCCGACGAGGCGGAGCACCTCGCGGCCGGCCCGCAGCACCGGCGCCGTGTCCCACGTCTGCCCCCGACCGAGCACGTGGACTAGCGGCGACCCGACCGCGTCCACGACGGCCGGGACGACGTCGAAGTCGTGGTCGCCGGCGACGGCGAGCACGGGCAGCCCGGCGTCAGCGAGGCGCCGAAGGACCCGCTCGAGCGTGCCGAAGGCCTCGAAGGCCTTGTTGCTCGTGTCGGCGAGGTCGCCGGTGAGGACGAGCGCATCGAC
>DASVSE010000455.1:0-11278 GCA_036388235.1 Rubricoccaceae bacterium
ACCGCCCTCGGGGTCGGGATGGCCCTCCCGCTCGTTGCGCTCGCGTTGGTGCCCGGACTGGCCGCACGCCTGCCCCGGCCGGGGCCCTGGATGGAGACGACGCGGCAGGCGCTCGCCTTTCCGCTCCTCGCGACTACCGTCTGGCTCGTCTGGGTCTTCGCCAACCAGGCCGGCGTCAACGGCGCCGGGGCGCTCCTGCTCGCCCTCGTCCTTGTCGCGTTCGCCGCATGGCTCGTCGGCCGGTGGCCACTTGCGACGAGTGCCGTTCGTCCGCGCGTTGCAGCCCGGCTCGCGGCCGTCGCCGCCCTCGTTGCCGCCGTCGGGCTCGTCGGTGTGGCCGTGCGGGGAGAGACCGTCGACGGGTGGGAGCCCTACGACGCGGCTCGGGCCGAGGCGCTCGTCGCGGCCGGAACGCCGCTCTTTGTCGACGCCACGGCGGCGTGGTGCCTCTCGTGCCAGGTCAACGAGCGGACGTCGCTCGGCACACGCGAGGTGTCAGACGCCTTCGAGCGTGCTGGCGTCGTCCGGATGCGGGCCGACTGGACGTCCAGCGACCCGGCGATCACGGCGTTGCTGACGCGGTTCGGCCGCTCGGGCGTCCCGATGTACGCGTGGTACGCCGGAGGCGGCGCCGCGCCGCGCCTGCTGCCCGAGGTCCTCACGCCGGGCATCGTCCTCGACGCCCTCGAGGACGCGGCGCGACCCGTAGCAACCCGGAGGCCGCCGAGCGGCCTCTAGGCTGCTCTAGCGGCTGTGTCGACTGCTATCGTCCGCGGATGACGCGGAACGACGAGTTGCCCCGCCGCACGTAGTCCGCCTGCGGCGTCCGCAGCGTCGGCATCGCGACCCCGCCGAGCACGAGGCCGTTCCGTCCGCTTCGGGCCGCAACGCGCGGGCTTCGGTTGACGGTGATTCCGCGGTAACGCTCGGAGAGGCGCTGCCGGTTGACCGGGCGCGCACCGACCGTCGTGACGCGCATCGCCTCGCCAGCCCGGCCGCCGGTCACAGCGATCGCGCCGGGCGTGGGCACGAGGCGGGTCTGCGCCGCCACAGGCAGGGCGAAAAGGGCGGCAGCAGCAAAGACAAGAGCGCGCATCGGGGCGGAGGAGAGAGTGCAGGAGGGCAGGCAAACGCTGGCCGCGCGAGCGCAGAGACCCGTTCAAAACGACTGGTTGCAACGTACGCGTTCCCTGACCTCATCCTGTTGGTCGCCCTGTCTCACCTCGCGACGTGGCCGCCGAGGGAGTACGATCGGCTCGCGGGCCCGTCGTACTGTGCGGCCCACCGTGCCTCCTGCCCGCCGCGGCCCGCCGACCCATGCCCGACCCTCAGACGCCGACGCTCGCCATCATCGGCGGCGGAGCAAGCGGCACGCTCGTCGCGGTTCACGCGCTCGCCCGGGCTCGGACGCCGCTTCGCGTGGTGCTCATCGAGCCGCGGGCCGAGATCGGCCGTGGCGTGGCATACGGAACACCCGACGCGGCGCATCGCCTCAACGTGCCGGCGGGAAAGATGAGCGCCTTTCCCGACGTCCCCGATGATTTCCAAACCTGGCTGCAGGCGGGTCCAATGCCAGACGCGACGCTGGCGACGTTCGCGCCGCGCGGCCTGTACGGGCACTACCTCGCCGAGACGCTGCGCAGGTCCAGTCAGGATGCCACGCCCGGCGTGACGCTCCGGCGTGTGCGCGATACCGCCATCGCGGTCGAGCCCTCGGGCGCCGTCCATCTCGCGAGCGGCGAGACGCTTCAGGCCACGCGCGTCGTGCTGGCCTTGGGGCAGACGACCGGGGGATCGCTGCCCGCTCTCGACGGCCTGCCGCCGAGCCTCGTGGTCGCAGACCCGTGGGCGCCGGGCGCGCTCGCGGGCGTGCGCGGGCACGTGCTGTTGGTCGGAACCGGCCTGACGATGCTGGACGTGGCACTGACACTTGCCGCTGCCGGGGTCGGCTCGATGACCGCCGTGTCGCGCCGTGGGCTCGTCCCACACGGCCATGCCGCGGCTGGTACTCCACCTGCGGCGCTGCCTGCCGTTCAGAGCCTGTCCGAGACGCTGCGCGCGGTTCGCACGTCGGCTTCCCGCGACTGGCGCGCGGCGATCGATGCGCTTCGCCCGGCGACGCCCGCACGCTGGGCCGCGTTCACAGAGGCCGAGCGGCGCTCGGCGCTGTGGCATCTGCGGCCCTACTGGGACATCCACCGCCATCGGGCCGCCCCCGACGTCGCGGCCGAGATTGCCGCCCTGCGCGCATCGGGTCGGCTGGCCGTCCTGGCCGGACGTGTCGCGCACGCCGAGGCCACGGCAGACGGCGCTCTCGTCCGGATCGGCCGGCGGGGCGGGGGAGAGGTGAGCGTGGCCGCCAACCACATCGTCCTGTGCACGGGCGCGCGGCCAGCGTGGGACACGCCCGTCGTTGCGGGCCTCGTCGCAGCCGGCGCCGCGCGCCGCGACGCGCTCGGGCTCGGCGTGGAGACCGACGCTGACGGCGCGCTCGTCGGAGCCGATGGCGGCGCATCCGAAGTGCTGTTCACGCTTGGTCCCCTGCGGCAGGGCACGCTGTGGGAGACGACCGCCGTGCCCGAGATCCGTGCCCAGGCCGCTGCCCTCGCCGCACGCCTCGTAACGGCCTGAGGCTGTCGGTGGAAGGCCAAAACGTATATGTCCGAATTTGACCGGGTTAGGAAGATTGCGAACCGACTCGTACCATCGCGTCGGCTTCGGCCGGTCCTCTTTCTCTCTCCTCCGCGCTCATGACTGTTCGTCTCTCTGCTCTCTCGCTCTGCCTCCTGCTCGTTGCCGGATGCGAGCCTTCGTCCGACGCGGCGCCCGACGCTCCAGCAGCCGGCGCCCCCGCTGCTGGTGCGCCGTCCAGTGACGCCTCCGCCGACTCGTCCGGTGCCGGCTACGAGGCCATTCAGGTGGGCCCGCGCGGGCTCAACGTGATTGGCTCCGGAGGCGTCAACACGGAAGTCGGGCTCGGGACGGCCGAGGCTGAGGCACTCGCCGCGCTCACGCCGCTGCTCGGCGCGCCGTCCGAGTCCGGGGAGCACAACAACTGCGAGGTGGAGGATGGCTACATCCGCTACGTCACGTGGGCGGACGGGCTCACGCTCAACATCTCCTCGGATAGCACCGTGGTTGGTTGGCAGGCCTCGGGCGACAACGAGCGCATCCAGACCGCGGGCGGTGTTCAGCTCGGCTCGCCACTCGACATGGCCCAGAGCGCAGACTCGACCCTCACGATGGATCCCGAGTCGTCGATCGAGCACGAATTCTCGCTGAGCAGCGACATGGACGCCGAGGGCCAGGGCGTCGGCGGCTTCCTCAGCGGCGCCGGCGCGACCGCGACCGTGCGGGAGCTTTTCTCCGGCATGAACTGCTACAGGCGGTAGTAAACGCCGCAGGCATACACGAAAAAGGCCCTACCGGGGTGGGCAGGGCCTTTTTCTCTGAGCGGAACACCGGGCTCGAACCGGCGACCTCAACCTTGGCAAGGTTGCGCTCTACCAACTGAGCTAGTTCCGCGAGCGAGTCCCAAGATACGGCGCCTCCGCGCCGCGCGTCAACGCCGGGCGCTCTCTCGCGTCTCTTCACAATCGCCCGCATTACGGGAGCGGTGCGGTGGCCCCGTCGGTCTCCAGCGAACCGCATTCGGAGAGCCGCGTTCACCGCGGCCCCTTCCCGACTCCCTTCGATATGACGACCGAACAGCAGACCCTCATCGTCTCCGTGAACGCCAACGCCGACGACGAATCGCGGATGCAGCAGGTCGGTGCCAAGGTCGGCGCTGGCTGGCGCGTCGTCCAGACGATCATGCTCTCGGGTGAAGAAGCCGGCCCCGGCGGCGGGACAGATGACTTTATGCGTCTCCAGGTCACCGTCGAGCGCGAAATCGACGACGACAACGTCGTCGTGGACGCCGACCGCGGCGGCGCCGCGGACCTCCGGGACATCGCCGTAACGGCTGCCTTCGACGATTCCGACGAGGCGCCGACAGGCGAGTACATCGCGCCGGGAAGCGGTCTCCCCGACGAGCCGGCGGCCTGATGCTGTTTCCCATCGGCGACGACGACCGCACGCTCTCGGGGCGTGCGGTCGTCACGCTTTTGCTCGTGCTCGCCAACGTCGCCGTGTTCGGGCTCCAGATCTCGGACCCGGCGTTGACGTACGGCTGGAGCGTCGTTCCGCGTGAGCTCACGACGGCCACGGACCTCGTCAATGCGCGGCCACTCCCGTTTGAGGACCCCGCAGCTGAGGTGCGAACGCCCGAGGACATTCCGCAGCGGCCGGGTCCGGGGCCGGCTCCGCTGCTTTACCTCACTGTCCTCTCCGCGATGTTTATGCACGGCGGGTGGGGCCACCTCGGCGGCAACCTGCTGTACCTCTGGATCTTTGGGGACAACGTCGAGCACCGCTTTGGGGCGGGGCCGTTTCTCCTGTTTTACCTCGGCGCGGGCATCGCTGCGACGGTCGCGCAGGTCGCGCTGGACCCGGGTGGGCTCGTTCCCAACCTCGGGGCGTCGGGAGCGATCTCGGGCATTCTTGGGGCCTACCTCGTCCTCTTTCCGCGCAACCGGGTTCACGTCCTCCTGCTGTTCGTCGTCGTGTCGCTGCCGGCGTTCCTTGTGCTCGGTCTGTGGATCGCGATGCAGTACCTCAACGGCTTCGGTGCGGTCGCAGCGACGGACGAGACGGGAGGGATCGCGTACGGCGCCCATGTCGGTGGATTTGTGGCGGGGGCCGTGCTTGCGCTCATCGCCCGGATTCTGGGCCTGGGTGAGCGGAGGAGCGTGCTCTCACCCGCCATGGCACGAGATACGCATACGCGCTAGCCAGTCCGGTTCTGGGGCATGCGGCCATGCCCCGGCATCGGCAACATCCGGCCCGACTGCTGCGTTATGCGCCTACCTCGGTTCGAGGTGCCTCCGACTTGTGTCGGCCGAACAAAAGACCGATCTTCCGCCCGGACTTCCACTGCGTCATGCGCCTTCGCCACGCCCTCCTTCTGACCGCCCTCGCCGTAGCGCCGCTGCACGCGAGCGCTGCCGTGGTTCCGACTGCTCCGTCGGCATTGACGCCGCATCCGGTGATCGTGCTCGAGCTGGTCGACGAGATGCCTCGGGCGTTCCGGCTGGCCGCGCCGCGGCCCAACCCGTTCTCGTCGCAGACTCGGTTTGAGCTGTCGATCGATGAGTCCGACGAACTGACCGTCGCCGTTCACGACGCACTCGGCCGCCGCGTCGCGCTGCTCCACGACGGCGCCCTGCGCCCGGGGACGTACACGCTGAGCCTGAACGCGAACGGTTTGCCGCCGGGACTTTACCTCATCCGAGCCAGCGATGGCCGCGGAACGACGGCCACACGCTCGGTTGCGCTCACGCGCTAGCGCGTCGAGACCCTCTTCGAAACGCCGGCACTCAGTTGAGTGCCGGCGTTTTGTGTATCCAGGCCGTCCGAACCGTCTGTTCTGGCGTGGAGTCGGCCGGTGCGGAACACGCCGGTACGCGTGCGCCTTTACGCTCAGCTCCCGATGTCCGGGAAACCCCTTCACCCTCCGACTCCTATGGCCGACTCTACCACCCGCTCCGGCAACTCGACCGCCATCGTTGCCGTCGTCGCCATCCTCGCCATTCTGGCGCTCGTCTGGTTCTTCCTCCTCCGCGGTGGCACGCCCGGCGCCGACGGGGGCACACCCGATGTGAACGTCGAGGTCAGCCCGGGCGGCGGGGCGACTGAGTAGCGTCGCCTCGACGGCCTGAACGCGAGCGCGCCCGCTCCGGAGATTCCGGTGCGGGCGCGCTCGGTTTAACGGGGCCGGATCACTCGGCGTCTTCGGCCGGGGTCTCCGCCTCGGACTCAGGGTCGCCCTCGGCTTTCTTCTTGCGCTGCTTGCGCGTTTTGAACGTCAGCTCGTCGGCGCCCTCCTTGCGGTCCACCGTGATCTTGGCACCCTCGGCGAGGTCGTTGGTGAGGATCGCCTCGGCCATCGGGTCCTCGACGTAGCGCTGGATCGCACGGCGCAGCGGGCGCGCCCCGAAGGCGGGATCGAAGCCCTTGTCGACCAGAAACTCCTTGGCCGACTCCGACAGCTCGATTCCGATGCCGAGCTCCCCGACGCGCTTGAAGAGGTCCGCCTTCATCACATCGATGATCTGGAAGATGTCCTTCTTCTCGAGCGGGTGGAAGACGATGACGTCGTCGATGCGGTTGAGGAACTCGGGGTTGAAGACCCGCTTGAGGGCGTCCTCGACCGTCGACTTCATCTTGGTGGAGTCGTACGTCTCGGCCGACATCGAGAAGCCGATGCCCTTCCCGAGGTTCTTGATGTCCCGCGCCCCGACGTTCGAGGTCATGATGATGATCGTGTTCCGGAAGTCGACCCGGCGGCCGAGGCCGTCCGTGAGGATCCCGTCATCGAGCACCTGGAGCAGGATGTTGAACACGTCGGGGTGCGCCTTCTCAATCTCGTCGAGGAGGATGACCGAGTACGGCTTGCGCCGCACCTTCTCCGTCAGCTGGCCGCCCTCCTCGTAGCCGACGTAGCCTGGAGGCGCACCGACGAGCCGCGACACGGAGAACTTCTCCATGTACTCTGACATGTCGATCCGGATGAGCGCGTCCTGGCTGTCGAAGAGGTACTCCGTGAGCCGCTTCGCGAGCTCCGTCTTGCCCACGCCCGTCGGGCCGAGGAAGATGAAGGAGCCGATCGGCCGCTTGGGGTCTTTGAGGCCTGCGCGCGTGCGCCGGATGGACCGGGCCAGCTTCACGATGGCGTCGTCCTGCCCGATGACGGACCCCTTGAGGGCCTCCTCCATGTTGAGCAGCTTGGCGCCCTCGGCCGTCTGGACGCGGTCTACTGGCACGCCGGTCATCATGGCCACGACGGCCGCGATGTCGGACTCCGTGACCGGGTACGTGACGGTCTCGGCCTGGCGCTCCCACTCTTCCTTGACGTTCTCGAGCTCCTCGCGGAGGCGCTTCTCGCGGTCACGGAGCTGCGCGGCCTCCTCGAACTTCTGGGACTTCACGACTTGGTCCTTTTCCTCGCGGACCTTTTCGATCTCCTCTTCGAGCGTCACGACCTCCTGCGGCACCTTGATGTTGGCAAGGTGGACGCGCGCGCCGGCCTCGTCCATCACGTCGATGGCCTTGTCGGGGAGGTGGCGGTCGGTGATGTAGCGCTCGGAGAGCTTGACAGCCTGCTCAATCGTCCCGGCGTCGTAGGTCACGTTGTGGTGGTCCTCGTACTTGCCCTGGATCTGCGTCAGGATCTCGACGGCCTCCTCGGGCGTGGCCGGGTCGACCACAATCTTCTGGAAGCGGCGGTCGAGCGCGCCGTCTTTCTCGATGTACTGGCGGTACTCGTCGAGCGTCGTCGCGCCGATGCACTGGATCTCGCCGCGCGCGAGGGCGGGCTTGAACATGTTGGACGCGTCGAGCGAGCCCGAGGCGCCGCCGGCGCCGACAAGCGTGTGCAGCTCGTCGATGAACAGGATGACGTCCTGGTTTTTCTCGAGCTCCGTCATGACGGCCTTCATGCGCTCCTCGAACTGGCCGCGGTACTTCGTCCCGGCCACAAGCGCGGCGAGGTCGAGTGTCACGATGCGCTTGTCGTAGAGGACGCGGCTGACCTTGCGCTGCGTGATCCGCAGCGCGAGGCCTTCGGCGATGGCCGTCTTGCCGACGCCCGGCTCGCCGATGAGGACGGGGTTGTTCTTCTTGCGGCGGCTCAGCACCTGGGCCACGCGCTCGATCTCGCGCTCGCGCCCGACGATCGGGTCGAGCTTGCCATCTTCGGCGAGCAGCGTGAGGTCGCGGCCGAAGTTGTCGAGGACGGGGGTTTTGGACTTTTCTGCCACGGGTTTGCGTTCGCTGCTGGAGGAACGGGACCGGCCCGGACGCTCGCCCTCGGCAGGGCCGGAGCGCGGCGTCGACGTGCCGGAGAGGATGGAGTCGAGCTCGGCGCGGACGGCGTCGTAGCTGACGGAGAACGCCTGCTGGAGAATCTGCGCGGCGACGTTCTCCTCGTCGCGCAGGAGCGACAGCAGCAGGTGCTCGGTCCCGATAACGTCGCTCTTGTAGAGCTTCGCCTCGAGGTACGTGATCTTGAGGACCTTCTCGGCCTGCTTCGTCAGCGGGATGTTGCCGACGGTGAGCGTGCCGCCCGTGCTGCGGACGGTGTCCTCGACGGCTTTTTTGAGCTTGAAGAGGTCGCAGCCGAGGTTGCGGAGGATCTTGACGGCAATCCCCTCGCCCTCGCGGATGATGCCGAGCAGCAGGTGCTCGGTGCCGATGTAGTCGTGCCCGAGACGGATCGCCTCCTCGCGGGAGTACGAGATGACGTCGCGGACGCGGTTGGAGAAGTTGCCTTCCATTGGGAGGGGGATTCGGGGGTCGTGGTCCGGGATGCGAGGCCATGCCTCAGAGCCGGGACGTCAGGCGGAGAACGACGAGCCGCAGCCGCACGTCGCGGTCGCGTTGGGGTTCTCGAAGACGAAGCCGCGCGCGTCGAGACCGTCGTGGTAGTCGACTGTCGTGTCCATGAGGTAGAGCCCGTGGCGCTTGTCCATGAACACGGTGATCGGGGCCGCGGCGGCGCCGTCGGCGGCGGGGGCGTCGAGCGTGAACGTGAGGTCGTGGTCGCGGGCCTTGTCGAAGCCGAGCACGTAGCTCATGCCCGAGCAGCCGCCGCCTTTGACGCCGACGCGCAGGCCGAAGTGGACCGGAATCTGCTTGTTGGCGATGATGCGGCGCACCTCGGCCGCGGCGCGGTCGGTGAGGCGGACGGGGGCCGGCCGGCCGACCGGCGGTGGCGCGGCGAGCGGAGCTGCGGCGGAGTCTGCAACCGTAGAGTTCATCGGTCCGGGGTCTGTGGTGTGTGTCGTATCGAGAACGTCCGGCGCTGTTCCGCGCGTACGTGCGGGCGCATGGAGTCTTTGTGGCTCAAGCTACGTGCCGACTGCGCGTGCGCTCGGGGAGCCGGGTGCCGTCGGCGAGCCGATGTAGTGCAATCGGATCATCTTCGAGTGAAGCGGGCGACGTACCCTCGAACGATTCGCACCTGCCCCGGCTCCGCCATGTCCGCTCCCTCCTGTGTTCAGACGGCCACCCATGCGTGCCGCCTTGGTGTCACCCTCCTCGCGAGCGTCGTAGTAGCCGGGTGCGACACAGGATTCTTCCACGACCCACTTCCGAGCCGTGCCGAGCTGGCAGCCGAGTTCGAGAGGCCTGCGCCCGGCGCCGCCGTCATCCGGACGGGCAGCCTGCGGGGTGGAGACGATGTGGTCGTCTCCGCTCAGGCGCTCGGCGTCAACGAGTCGGATACGTTCTTGTACGTCGTGTTCTGCGATGGCGACGCCTCGGCCGGTGCCGTGTACGATATGCAGGCGCCGTACGGCACGCTACAGCCCGGGCGGGATCTGGATAGGGCACATGCGGCCTTCGGCGGGTCGGGTAGCAGCACCATCTATATCACAGACGTCGCGGACGATGGGGCGATCTCGGGCCTGTTTGCCGCCGATGTGCGATCCGAGATGGAATTGACGAGCCGCCGTGTCCAAGGCGCGTTCAACGCCCGTCCGGTCGGTCCTGCGTACACGTGCGGGCCGTAGAGGGGCAACTTCGTCTCACCGGAACAGCGGCCGCGAGTCGCGGAGGTTGTACGCGATCCGCAGCGACGCCAGCGTCACGCCGCCCGCCCCGACGCCGACGAGCGCCCCGAGTACGACGCGCTCCTTGTCCAGGTTGACGATGCCGAGGCCGAGGCCGAGCGCGGGCCGGAGCGATGCCCGTCCGTCAGGGTCCGCCGTCTGGTCCTGCCCGAACCCGACCGACGGGCTGAACTGCTGGAAGACGTCGTCATAGACGTTGCCGAGGTAGCCGATGGCGATGGCGTCGATGCCGTAAACGCCCAGAAAGTCGTAAACCGGCAGGCGGATGCCCAGGCCGGCGGCGAGAATGTCGCGGCCGGTGAGCCGGTCCTGCTGGAAGGCGACAGCCACGCGCTCGTCGAGCGTCGGGAGGTAGTAGTACGGGATCGGGTCTGCCGCGCCGTCGCCGTCGGCATCGCCCTGCCGGGTGACGATGCCTGTGAACGTCCCGATGAGGACGATGCGGTCATAGAGCGGCAGGTAGCCCGTCGTCGTCGCGGCGACGCGCGTGAACGTCAGCGCCTCGGCGTCGAGGCCCGTGAAGCGGCGCGCCTCGACAGTCGCGACGGCGCCCTTGCGGGGATACGCAGCCCAGTCGCGCACGTCGGCCGTGAGTTCGAGCCCGGCCGACAGGCCGGTGCGCGTCTCGCCGAGGTTGGGCTCCACGGCATTCTGTGAGGCGACCGAGAGGTCTTCGAGCGACGCGGGGCTGTCGTCGCGGATGCCACCCGAGCGGTCGACGAGCAGCCGCACGCTGGGCTGAACGAGCAGCGCCGTCGTGCCGAACGGATACACCCCGAGGCTCGCGTCGGCGCTGGCCTCGTTGTGCGACAGCAGCAGCGCACGGCTGCCGCTCGTGAACGGCCCGACGCCGAAAAACTGCCGCCGGTTGGTGGTCGAGGCCGACGCCGTGAACGAGCCGAAGACGCGCCGGGCGTACGGGTCGCCCGTCAGAACGGACACGCCGGCCCCAAGAAAGCGCTGCTGAGCACGCACGTCGATGCCGATCTCGGAGCCGTCCCAGCCCGCGTTGCGGATCAGCACGCCGCCGCCGATGCCGAAGCCGCGGTTGGCCGAGTACAGCGCCGACGGGGCGATGCGCGGGGAGAGCTCGAGGCGTCCGTCATCGCCCGTCGTCCCGTCGTCGATGGAGCCGGGATCGCCGGCGTCGGGCTCGTTGGCCTCGGTGTCCACGCGCGATGTGTCGGCGGGCGTCTGGGCGCGCGCCGTGGGGGCGACGGCCAGGCCGAATGCGAATGCGAGGGCGAGGAGCAGGGTGAATCCTGACCTGGAGACGAAACGGCGCACGGTGGAGCGGGGAGGCGGACGGCCTCCAACGTAACGCGCGCGAAAACGCTCCGGCCGGGGCGTCTCTACCTTGCGGCTCACCCACGCCGGCGCCCGTGCGGATTCTCGTCGTCGGAAGCGGAGGCCGCGAGCACGCGATCCTCGCCGCGCTCGCCCGCAGCTCGCGCCGCCCGACGCTCCTGTGCGCACCCGGCAACGCGGGCACGGCCGCACTTGCCGAGACCGTCCCGGTCGCCGTGGACGACGTCGATGGGCTCATCGCTGCCGCCCGCGGCGTGGATCTCGTCGTCGTCGGACCCGAGACGCCGCTCGTGCTCGGC
>DASVSE010000456.1:0-1536 GCA_036388235.1 Rubricoccaceae bacterium
ATGAATGCAGCTGACGAGGTGGCCGTCGCACGGTTTCTGGACGGCGAGATCGCCTTCTCCGACATCCCGCGCGTCGTCGAAGCTGGCATGGCCGCAGCCGACGGGGCCGACGCAATGACGGTCGACGGCCTGCTCGACGCCGACCTCCGCGCCCGTGCGCTCGCTGGAGAGGCGTGCCGCCGGGCAACCGCGTAGACGTCCCGCACGGCCTGTCCTGAACTCTGCGCCGCGCACCTCGTACCGCCTCTTTTCTTCGCAGACGACCGCCGGACGGCTCCCGTTCTATCCGGCCCCCGACACCCGCCCATGGCCTTTCTCCTCTCGTCGCTCTCGACCCTCTTCTGGCTCGCCGTCGCGCTGAGCATTCTCGTGTTTGTGCACGAGATGGGCCACTTTCTCTCGGCCCGCCTCTTCGGCATGCGCGTCGACGTGTTCTCGATCGGCTTCGGGCGCGCGCTTGTCAAGAAGCAGATTGGCCAGACCGAGTACAAGATCGGCTGGCTGCCGCTGGGTGGCTACGTCAAGATCGCCGGGATGGTAGACGAGTCCATGGACGTCCCGTTTGTGATGGAGCCTGAACTCGACGCGCAGGGGAATCCGGTCCTCGACAAAAAGGGCCAGCCCGTCTTGAAGCAGACGCTGGACGCGGCCGGCAAGCCGATCCCGGTCGACTCGGAGCCGCAGCCTGACGAGTACCGCTCGAAGCCCGTCTGGCAGCGGATGATCGTCATCTCGGCCGGCGTGATCTTCAACCTCATCCTCGCGTTCCTGATCTACACGGGCCTCGCGATGGCCTACGGCCGGGCCTACACGCCGGCGGAGAACGTTCGCTTGGACGTGACGCCGGGCACGATCGCGGCCGAGATGGGCCTCCGCTCCGGAGACCGCGTGACGGCTGTCAACGGCGAGCCCGTCGAAGACTTCGAGGACGTCTTCACACCGACGACGCTCGGCGCTGACCCGCTCCGTTTGACGGTCGATCGCGGCGGCCAGGCCGTCGAGATTGAAGGTCCGGACGAACTCATGACGCGCCTGTCGCGCGCGCAGCGCGAGGCGTCCGAGGCGGGCATAGAGCCCTCGTTTGGGTCGCTCTTCGGGGCCGAGCCCGCGCTCCCGCCGGTCCTCGCGAGCGTCGCGCCCGGCTCGGCCGCCGAGCGGGCGGGGCTGCGCCCCGGCGACCGCATTGTGGCCCTCGACGGCGAACCTATCGCGTCGTGGTCGCGCCTCACCGAGGCCGTCTCGGGTTCGCGAGGCCGCGAGATGCGGGTCCGCTGGACGAGTCCGGACTCGGTCGCGGCCCGCGACGGTTCCGGCGCTGCCGTGCCGGTCGTCGCGACGGCGCCGGACGGCACGCGGACCTACGAGGCGCTCGTCGCGCCGCGCCAGTCGGGCGAGCGCTACATCCTCGGCGTCCTGCCCGACGACGCGGCCCTCGGCGTGCGCTACGAGCGCTTCGGCCTCGGCGAGGGCATCGCCGCCGGCGCCAACCAGGCCGTCGCAACGACGGCGACCTACGTCGGCTTCATGGGCAAGCTG
>DASVSE010000457.1:0-4942 GCA_036388235.1 Rubricoccaceae bacterium
ATCAGTGGGCGTTCTCGTGGACGAAGCCCTTGAACAGCGTCAGCCACATGATCCGCACGTCGAACCACAGGCTCCAGTTCTGGATGTAGTAGAGGTCATACTCGATCCGCTTGCGCAGGCTCGTGTCCCCGCGCCAGCCGTTGACCTGCGCCCAGCCCGTGATGCCGGCCTTCATCTTGTGGCGCAGCATGTAGCCCGGGATCTCGTGCCGGAAGCCCTCAATGAGGACCGGGCGCTCGGGCCGCGGGCCGACGACCGACATGTCGCCCCGGAGGACGTTCAGAAACTGCGGCAACTCGTCAAGGCTCGTCCGCCGAAGGAAGGCCCCGACGGGCGTCGCGCGGGACTCGCCGGGACGCGACCACACGGCCCCGGTGCGGGCCTCGGCGTCGACGGGCATCGACCGGAACTTGAGCATCCCGAACGTGCGCCCGTTGAGTCCCATCCGCTCCTGGCGGTAGAATACCGGCCCGGGGCTGGACACCTTGACGGCCGCCGCGATGATCAACAGCACCGGTGCAAGGCCAATCAGCGCAACGGCCGAAAAGGCGATGTCGAGCGTCCGCTTCACGACCTGCCGCACGTCGAACGCGGCCTCGTCGAGCAGATGGATGACCGGCAGGCCGTCGACGTCCGAGACGCGGCTGTTCAACAGCAAATCGAGCGAGAACAGGTCTGGGACGAGGCAAAGATGCGCCGTGCGGACCGAGCACGCTTCGGCGACGGCCTCGATCTTGTGCGACGCCGAGAGCGGGAGCGCCGCATAGACCATGTCGATGCCGCCGAGGCGGTCCATGGTTTCGCCGATGGCGTCGACATGCCCGATCACGTTCGGGCGGCCGTCCTGCTCGGGGTAGAAGGGGTCGCGCGGGGCGGCCGAGACGTCCGGGCCGCGGTCGTCGAGAAAGCCGACGACCTCGAAGCCCATCCACGGGTAGTGGTGGAAGGCGCGCGCGAGGCGCTGCCCGGCGTGCCCGGCGCCGACGATGAGGACCCGGCGGACGTTGCGGCCCGATTGGCGCGCTCGCCTCAGGACAACGTAGATCACCAGTCGCAGCGCGGCGAGAAAGCCCGACGAGAAGACGCCGAACAGGAGCACGTGGACGCGCGAGAACGAGAACTCCCGGAAGAAGAACGTCGCGGCGACCGAGACGGCCAGTCCCATCGCGACGGCCCGCGCGACCGCGTACACGACGAGCGAGAGCCGCTGCGCCCGACGCGTCTGGTACAGCCCCGACAGCACGAACGCGGCGCTCCACAGCACGAGGACAGCCGGGAGGAACCGGAGGTACTCGGCGAGCGGGACGAACTGCGGCGGCGTGAAAACCTCGAAGCGCACCACCCACGCAGCCACCCACGCGACGGCGATCAGGGCGAGGTCGGCGCCGAACAGAAGCCGCTGGAGGGCCTGGCTGCGTTCGCGAAGCATCGGTTCGGGCTCACCCGACGGGACAAGACGGAGGGGCGGCGAAGATAGCGGGCCCGCGTGCCGGGCCGCCCGGCAAGATTACAGGGCGACGGTTTGTGCCTTGGCTGCCGCAGGCCGGCGCAGCTTCTCGGGGTGCGTCGCGAGGATGAGCGCCTGCGCGAGCGCCCGCGTCGAGTTGACGAGCGGCACGCCGGCGTGCGTGCGCTCGGGGACGGCGAGCGGCAGTTCGGTGCAGCCGAGAATGACTGCCTCTGCGCCGCGGTGCACGAGGTGATCGACGGCGTCCAGCAGGACGGCCCGGGCCCGCGGGTCGGGCGGCGCCGAGTGCGCCTTGAGGCCCCAGTCGGGATCGAAGATGGACGCGTGCACGCGCTGTTGCACGTCTGCGTCGGGCACGAGCGCCTCGCGGCCCGACGCCTCAAGCCCGATCTGGTGCAGCCGGTTCGCGATCGACGAATCGGTCGCGAGCACGCCCACGCGGCGCACAGCCGGCATCTCGCGCTCGATAGACGCCACGATGGCGTCGACGATGTGGACGAGGCGCATCGGCGTCTCGGCCAAGCCCGCGCGGAGCGCGTCGAACAAGACCGGCGCGTGGGCCGTGTTGCACGGCACGCCGACGACGGCGCAGCCGGCCGCGTCGAGGGCTTGCAGCACGGCGAGCATCGGCGGGACCGGGCTCGGAGCGCTCGCGTCGGCGATCCACGTGCTGCGGTCCGGGATGCGGCCGGGGTACGAGACGAGCGCGACGGGCAGGTGCTCCTGGTCCGCGTGCGCCTCCGTTTCGTCGAAGAGCGCGCGGACGAGGTCGAGCCCGGCGTAGGGTCCGAGGCCGCCGAGAACGCCGATGGCGTCGCGTGGAGCGGGAGGCGAGAGCGGGGGCAGACCAGTCGGGAGGGAGCCAGACGGGACGGGCACGGCGGCGGGGGCAGTGAAAAGGAAAGCAAGACGGCTCAGCGGGGCGCCCGGAGCGCCACCACGAGGGCACGCGCATTGCCCCGGAAGGCCCGGGGCGTCTAGCTTGACCGTTCTTGCCCGACCGCGGTCCGGCCGGCGGCGCAGGTTACGCCCGCCGGACAAGCCGCTCCGGGCGCCGCCCTTGCCCGGTGGTGTAACGGTAGCACAGCGCCCTTTGGAGGCGTTTGCAGAGGTTCGAATCCTCTCCGGGCAACTCTGCCCCGCCCTGGGACTCCCACGCTGCCCTCAATGGCCGTCCTCCACGACCTCCCGATCACCCTGTTTGCCGGCCGGAGCAATCCCGGCCTGGCGCGTGGGATCGCGGACGCCTACGGCAGCGACCTCGGAGACGTCACGTTGCGCAATTTCTCCGACGGCGAGATCTACGTCCGCTACGAGGAGTCCATTCGCGGGTCCGACCTGTTCATCATCCAGTCCACGCCGCCCCCGGCCGACCACTGGATGGAGCTGCTGCTGATGGTCGACGCCGCCCGGCGCGCGTCTGCAGCCCGCATTACGGCCGTGCTGCCGTACTTCGGCTATGCCCGACAGGACCGCAAGGACCAGCCGCGCGTGTCCATCGCCGCCTCGATGATCGCGCACCTGCTGGAGCAGACGGGCGTCGACCGCGTGCTCACGATGGACCTGCACGCGGCGCAGATCCAGGGCTTCTTCTCGATCCCCGTCGACCACCTCTATGGCTCAACGGTTTTCGAGAAGACCCTCATGGGCGATGCCGCATGGGCCGACTTCCGGCGCGATCTGGTCGTCGTCGCGCCCGACGTCGGCGCGTCCAAGGTGGCTCGGGCCTATGCCAAGCGCTTCGGCGCGAGCCTCGCGCTCATCGACAAGCGCCGCCCCGAGGCCAACGTCGCCGAGGTGATGAACATCATCGGCGACGTGCGCGGCTGCCACTGCCTGCTCATCGACGACCTGTGCGACACGGCCGGCACGCTGGCCTCGGCCGCCGCCGCGCTCGATGCGGCAGGTGCAACCGAGGTCCGTGCCTTCTGCACGCACCCGGTCCTCTCGGGCCCGGCCTTCGACCGCATCGAGGCAAGCCCGATTACGCACATGATCGTGACGGACTCGGTCCCACTCGCCCGCACGTCGGCGAAGATCGAGGTGCTTTCGGTCGCAGCGCTCTTTGCCGAGTCCATCCACCGCATCTCGACCGACGAGTCTCTGTCCACGCTTTTCGTCGATTAACACCGGTTCGGAGGGAGAGCACCCGCTATTCTCGCCGCCACCGCACATTCCGCATCCCGACCCCTCCAGACTCATGGATACCCTCACCCTTACCGCGACGGCGCGCGAGACCGGCAAGAAGGCCGCCAAGGCGACGCGCAAGGCTGGCCTCGTGCCGTGCGTGCTCTACGGGCCGCACACCGAGCCGGTTCACTTTGCCGTCCCGACGCTGTCGCTCCGGCCGCTCATCCACACGACCGAGCAGCACCGCGTGACGGTCAACGTCGGCGGCGACTCGCTCGACGCGATCCTGAAGGAGGTGATCTTCCACCCCGTCACGGAGCGCCCGTGGCACGTGGACTTTCAGGCTCTCACGGCCGGTGAGATGTTCACCACGACGGTCCCGGTCGAGCTCGTCGGCACGCCGGCCGCCGTCCGCGACGGTGCCGAGCTCGCGCAGCCGATCCACCTCGTCGAGGTCCGCGCGCTTCCGAAGGACCTCCCCGGCCACCTCTCGGCCGACGTGTCGGAGCTGGGCGTGGGCGACACGTTCCACGTGAGCCAGCTCGTCCTCCCCGAGGGCGTCGAGGTCCTGACCGACGGCGACCTCGTTCTCGCGACGGTCTCGCTGTCGACGCTCGGCGCCGACGTCGAGGCGGCGGACGCCTCGACAGCCGCCGAGCAGTCGGCCGAGTCGGCCGCCGAGGCGGGCGACGAGGCATAACCGCTCCGTCTTGTCTTGCGGGGAC
Source organism: Rubricoccaceae bacterium (assembly GCA_036388235.1). Taxonomy (GTDB): domain Bacteria; phylum Bacteroidota; class Rhodothermia; order Rhodothermales; family Rubricoccaceae; genus DASVSE01. The sequence goes on from DASVSE010000457.1 coordinate 4,324, forward strand.
GCCCGGGCCTGTCCCGAGCGTCCCCGTCTCTGTTTCACGCGCCCGCGCTGCCTCTGTGTCGCTGTTCCGCCGCCTGTTCGGGGCCCCCGCCAAGCCTTCCGGACCCGATCCGCTCGCTGCGCTCTCCCAGGACGATCCCGAGACGCACCTCGTCGTCGTCGGCCTCGGCAACCCGGGAGCGCGCTACGAGGGGACACGCCACAACGCGGGCTTTGCGGTCGCGGACCGTCTCGCATCCCGCCTCGGCGCCGCGTGGACCCCAGCAGGCGCGGCCGGGCTCGTCGCCACGGGCGAGTGGGAGGAGCGCCGGGTCACGGTGGTGAAGCCGCAGGCGTTTATGAACCGTTCGGGAGCCGCCGTCGCCGACGTGCTCGCCCGCACGGGCCTCGCCGCCGACCGGCTGCTCGTCGTCACCGACGATCTCGCCCTGCCCGTCGGGACGCTCCGAATGCGGGCGAAGGGCGGTGCGGGTGGCCACAACGGCCTGTCGGACATCGCGGAGACGCTCGGGCATACGGACTGGCCGCGGCTGCGCGTCGGCGTCGGCGCCGACTTCGCCCCGGGCACGCAGGTCGACTATGTGCTCGGGCGGTTTGAGCCTGACGAGGCCGAGACGGCG
>DASVSE010000458.1:0-4012 GCA_036388235.1 Rubricoccaceae bacterium
AAGCCGTCGGGGAGGTCCACGACGGCGAGGGCCGGCATGGGGAGGCCGAGCGCCTGGGCGATGCCGCCGGCGACGAGCTCGGCGACGAGGGCGCGCGCGCCCTGGCCCGCGCCTCGGAACTTGACGACGAACGGGCCGGCGTCGGTCTCGACGAGGGCGGGGAGCGAGCCGCCCTCGCGGAGCGGCGTCACGTAGCGGGCGGCGGTGACGGTGGGGACGGGCATCGGGCGGTGGCGTAACCTCGGCGGACAACTTCGCACCGGACGATGACCGACTCGGATCTTGCCAAACGGGCCGCGGGCGAGGCGGCGGCGGCCCTCGTCACGGACGGGATGCGCGTGGGCCTGGGGACGGGCTCGACGACGGCGTTCGCGATTGCCGCGCTGGGGCGGCGCGTGCGCGAGGAGGGCCTGCGCGTGGCCGGCGTGCCGACGTCGTTCGCGGCGGAGCGGCTGGCACGGGCGGCCGGCGTGCCGCTGCTGACGGTCGACGACCTGGGGCTGGACGCCCTCGCGCCGGGCGTGGCGGCGCTGGACGTGGCCCTCGACGGGGCGGACGAGGTGGACCCGGACCTGAACCTCATTAAGGGGCGCGGCGGGGCACACGTCCGCGAGAAGGTCATCGCGGCGCTGGCCGGGCGGTTCGTGGTGCTCGCGGACGCCTCGAAGCGCGTCACGCGGCTGGGGACGACGATGCCGGTGCCCGTGGAGGTGCTGCCGATGGCGGCGGAGGCCGTCGCGCGGGGCCTGCGGGGGTTGGGGGCGGCGCCCGTCCTGCGGATGGCGCGGGCGAAGGACGGGCCCGTCGTGACGGACCAGGGGCTATGGATCCTGGACGCGCGGTTCCCAGAGGGGATCGCGGAGGCCGCGGCGGTATCCCTCGCGATTGACACGCTGCCGGGCGTGCTGGGGCACGGCCTCTTTCTCGGGATGGCGACGGACGTGCTGATCGGGCGGGACGATGGGGGCGTGGAGCACGTCCGCGCCTGAGGGGCGGGGCTAGTTGCCGCGCTCGGCAGGGCGAGGACGTCGCGGAGCTGGGGCGCGTCGCGGCGGGCGTCTTGCGCGTTGCAGGCGGCCGTTGAGCGAAGGCGGTGTGGCCGGCGAGAACGGACGAGGTGTGCGTGGCAGGGCGGGACGGGCAGACGACGGTACAGATCGTGCGGTCGATGTAGCGTCCGGGATTCACCGCGGCGCGCGTAGGGTCGGCGGTAGGTTGCGGGAAACGACACCGCTCCCGAGATGAAGACCTATTCGCTGCGCCCCGACGAGTCCGCCCCGCGCCCGGCGCCCACCGAGGCGGCCGCGCCCGACGCGGAGGCGCTGCTCGGCGGGCTGAACCCGGTCCAGGCCGAGGCGGCGCGGACGACCGAGGGGCCGGTGATGATCGTGGCGGGCCCGGGCAGTGGCAAGACCCGGACGCTGACGCACCGGATCGCGTACCTCATCGCGGCGAAGAAGGCGTGGCCGAGCCAGGTGCTCGCGCTCACGTTCACGAACCGGGCGGCGCAGGAGATGCGCGCCCGCGTGGCGGACCTCGTCGGGCCCGAGGCCAAGAGCATGTGGATGGGGACGTTCCACAGCGTCATGTCGCGCGTGCTCCGCCGCGAGGCGGACCGGCTGGGCTTCACGAAGGACTTCTCGATCTACGACACCGACGACACCGAGCGGCTCTTGCGCGAGCTCATGGCGCGCTACAACGTCGACGCGAAGAAGATGACGCCGCGGGCGGTACGAACGCGCATCTCGGGGGCGAAGAACCAGATGGTGACGCCGAGCGAGTACCTGCGGCTGGCCAACGACCCGTTCGAGCAGACCGTAGCGAAGCTCTACGGGCCGTACACGGACGCGCTGCGGGCGGCCAACGCGATGGACTTCGACGACCTGCTCGGGTGGCCGATCCGGCTCTTCGAGAACCACCCGGACGTTCTCGCCGACTACCAGGCGCGGTGGCGGTACCTGCACGTGGACGAGTACCAGGACACGAACCGGGCGCAGTACACGCTCGTGAAGCTGCTCGCGGCGCGCCACCGCAACGTCTGCGTCGTCGGCGACGACGCGCAGAGCATCTACTCCTTCCGCGGGGCCGACATCCAGAACATCCTCTCGTTCCAGAAGGACTACCCCGAGGCGCAGACGGTCCGGCTGGAGCAGAACTACCGGAGCACGCAGCGCATCGTGCGGCTGGCCGACGCGATCATCAAGACGAACAGCGGGCAGCTGAAAAAGGAGCTGTGGACCGACAACTCCGAAGGCGAGCCGGTCGTGCTGATGGAGTCGCTCTCGGAACGCGACGAGGCGCAGAAGATCGAGCGCACGCTCCGCGACGCCCACGCGCGCGTCGGACTGGGCTGGAAGGACGCGGCCGTGCTGTACCGGACGAACGCGCAGTCGCGTTCGATCGAGGAGGCGCTGAGGCGCGGCGGCATCCCGTACCGCCTCGTCGGCGGAGTCTCGTTCTACCAGCGCAAAGAGATCAAGGACGCGCTCGCGTACCTCCGCCTCGCCGTCAACCCGGCCGACGAGGCGAGCTTTCTCCGCGTGCTCAACGTGCCCGCCCGCGGCATCGGCAGCAAGACCGTGGACCAGATGCGCGACTACGCGGCCGAGCACGGGACGAGCCTGTGGCAGGCCGCGCAGGACCCGACGGGCGTCGGGCTGACGGCGCGGGCGGGCAAGGCCGTCGAGGGCTTCACGTTTCTCGTCGCGCGCCACGCGTCCAAGGCGAACACTCACGCGGCGGACGAGATCGCGCGCGAGCTCATCGCCGAGACGGGCCTCCTGCAGTCGCTCCGGGATGAGAACACGCCCGAGGCGCTCGCGCGGCTGGAAAACGTCCACGAGCTGCTCAACGCTGTCGCCGAGTTTGCCGGCTCCTCGGGCGACGGCGAGCAGCGGACGCTCTCGGAGTTCTTGCAGGAGGTCTCGCTCGTGGCCGACACGGACCGGATGACCGAGGACGACAACCGGGTGACGCTCATGACGCTCCACGCCTCGAAGGGGCTGGAGTTCAAGGTCGTCTTCGTGACCGGTCTCGAAGAAGGGCTGTTTCCGCTCGCCGCTGCGGCCCAGGACCCGCACGAGCTGGAAGAGGAGCGCCGGCTGCTGTACGTCGGCGTGACGCGGGCCGAAGAGGTGCTGTTCTTGAGCTACGCCCGGAGCCGCTACCGTTTCGGCGAACAGACGTCGTCTGTCCGGAGCCGCTTTCTCGACGAGCTCGACGGGGCCGAAGACCTCATTCGGACTGAGTCCGGCGGGCGCTTCGAGACGCGCCGCGGGCGCTTCGAGATGGCCGGCGGAGGCGACGAGTCGGGCGGACGCTACGGGCGCATGGACCCGAACTACTGGAAAGACAGCCTCCGCCCCGACGCCGTGCCGCCGGTCCGCAAAACGAAGGCGCAGGCCGAGACCGAGCGTCAGGTCGTGTACGACGAAGGCGAGGCGGCGATCGTCGTCGGGGTGCAGGTGCACCACCAGACGTTCGGGTCGGGCAAGGTCATCGGCATCGAGGGCGTGGGCGAGCGGGCCGCGGCGACGGTCTTTTTCCGGTCGGTGGGGCAGAAGAAGCTGAAGCTCAAGTTTGCGCGCCTTCAGGTTGTCGGGTGATCGGGCTGCCGGGGCACGGCCGGATGGGTTTGCGGAACCGCTTACATCTCCTAGATTGGCGGTCCCTCGAGTGCCCACCCGTCCCGACCGATGCCCGCTTCCGATACGCCCGGCGAGCCCGCAATGCCCGTCCTGACCAGCGCCGACCTCAAGCGCGTCGTCGCAGAGGCGCTGCGCGACAACCGCGACTGGATCCGCGAGGTGGTCCAAGAAGCCCTCGAAGAATGCGCTTCGGGCGAGGCGCGCCGCGAGGCAGAATTCCGGGCCGCCCTCGCCGACCCGCACGTCGCGTTCCCGCCGTCCGAGGGGCACGCCTAGGCAAGCACGGACGTTCAGGCGTCTCGGATCAAGTCGCCCGGCTCCGGGTGAGAGGCACCCCCTCTCCGGTCTCCGTGTGCCTCGTCTGA
>DASVSE010000459.1:0-2467 GCA_036388235.1 Rubricoccaceae bacterium
AGCGGGCGGAAGGTCATCTCGACCGGGATCTCCGTCCCGTCGGCGGCGAGGCCCGTCGCGAGCAGGCTCCCCACGAGCAGCCCCACCTCGCCGGTCTCGGCGACGTGCCGCATCGTCGCGAGGTGCTCGCCGCGAAAGCGGTTGGGCAGGATGTGGTCTGCAAGGCGCTGCCCGACGACCTCATCGGGCGCGTAGCCGAAAATGTCGGCCACAGCCGGGTTGGCGTCCAACACAACGTCGTGCTCGTCGACCGTCAGGATGGCGTCGGGCGTGGCGTCGAGGACCGCGCGGAGTTGCGCCTCGCTCTCGGCAACGGCGTCGCGGCTGCGGCGGTGCCGCGCGAGCACGGCCAGCCGCGACGAGCCGGCGATGTAGCACGACGCGGCGAGGGTCGCGGCGAACGTCATCATGACGAGCGGGTGCGACCCGGTCGCGCGTCCAGCGACGACCGCGACAGCCGCCGTCAACATGATCGCGGCGAGCAACCAGCCGAGCGCGCGCTCGGTCGGCGCATAGAGCGACACACTCAATCCGGCTCCGAGAAGGCTCACGGAAACGCCGAACGCCCACGGCCCGTCGAGGCCGTTGCGCGCGCCGAGGTACGCCACGACGGCCGACAAGATGAACGGGTAGCCGACGCCGACCGTAACAATGTCACGGACGGTCCACCGCCGCACCCACGTTGCGCCGAGCAGCACGAGTGCGCCGACGACGAGCAGGGCACGCACCCAGAACGGGTCGACGTACGCTGGGTTGATGGCGTTGTACCCGGCCCAGAGGACCGCGTTGACGACGGACGCCGTGACGAGCATCCACCGGAGCGCGCGGAGCGCCGCCGTGCTGGCCGGCCGCGGCGCATCGGAAGAGAGCAGACGCAGCATGTCGGGGCTGGAGACGTATGCGCGGTATCGGCCGGTGGTGTGCCAAGCTGTAGAGCCCCTATCGGGCAACCGAGGGGACGATCGCTTACGGTTTCCCAATAACGGCTGCCACTCTGGCAGATTCGTCGTTTCTGGCACGCCCTTGGCCATCCCTGGGGAAACCAATCGCGGCCCGTGGCACGTCCACCGGCCGCCACCCCACGACTCCTCATCACGACATGAACCTCCAGAAATTTACCGTCAAAGCGCAGGAGGCCGTCCAGCGGGCGGCCGAGACGGCCCAGAGCCGGACCCACCAGGGCCTCGACCCCGCCCACCTCGCCTCGGCCTTTCTCGCGGACGAGGGCGGCCTCGCCCTGACGCTGGTCCAACGTGCCGGCGCCGGCCCGGCCGCGCTTGTAGGCCGCATCGACGCCGTCCTGGACACGCTGCCGCGCGTGACGGGCGCGAGCGTCTCGGGCCAGTTTGTCACGCCGGCCCTCAACGCCGTCTTCGACGCCGCGCTCGCCCGCGCTGAAGGGCTCGGCGACGAGTTCATCTCGACCGAGCACCTGCTGATCGCGCTCGCCGAGAGCCCCGGCGCAACCGGCGACGCCTTCCGCGCGGCGGGCGTCACGGCCGACGCCCTGCTCGGCGTGCTCAAGGAGACGCGCGGCGGGCAGCGCGCGACGGACGCCTATGCCGAGTCCAAGTACGACGCGCTCGGCCGCTACGCCCGAGACCTCAACGAGGCCGCAGCGAAAGGCAAGATCGACCCCGTGATCGGGCGCGACGACGAGATCCGCCGCGTGCTCCAGATCCTCTCGCGGCGGACCAAGAACAACCCGGTTCTCGTCGGCGAGCCGGGCACGGGCAAGACGGCGATTGCCGAGGGCCTCGCCATCCGCATCGTCCAGGGCGACGTGCCCGACGGCCTGAAGTCCAAGCGCATCCTCGCGCTCGACATGGGCGCGCTCATCGCGGGCGCGAAGTACCGCGGCGAGTTCGAGGACCGCCTCAAGGCCGTCGTGAAGGACGTCACCGACGCGGACGGCGAGATCATCCTGTTCATCGACGAGATCCACACGCTCGTCGGGGCCGGCGGCGGCGAGGGCGCGATGGACGCGGCCAACATCCTCAAGCCCGCCCTCGCCCGCGGCGAACTCCGCGCAATCGGCGCGACGACGCTGGACGAGTACCAGAAGCACTTCGAGAAGGACAAGGCGTTGGAGCGGCGCTTCCAGACCGTCCTCGTCACGGAGCCGACCGTCGAAGACACGGTCGCGATTCTGCGCGGGATCAAGGACCGCTACGAGGTCCACCACGGCGTCCGCATCACCGACGGCGCCATCGTCGCCGCGGCGGAGTTGTCGGACCGCTACGTCACCAACCGCTTTCTGCCCGACAAGGCCATCGACCTCGTCGACGAGGCGGCCTCGCGGATGCGCCTCCAGATCGACAGCCGCCCCGAGGTCCTCGACGCCGTCGAGCGGACGATCCGCCAGCAGGAGATCGCCCGCGAGGCGGTGAAGCGCGAAGGCGACACGGCCCAGGCGGACGAGATCACGCAGCGCCTCGCCGACCTCGACGAGGAGCGCCAGCGGCTC
>DASVSE010000460.1:0-2106 GCA_036388235.1 Rubricoccaceae bacterium
AAGGCGTGGGCGCTCATCGAGGAGGGCTACGACGGCTCGTTCAACGGGCCGGCCTACGGGTCCGTCGCGTTCCAGAACGTGAACCAGTCGGTCCGCCTCGACGACGCCGTGATGCAGGCCGCCGAGGCGGGCGAGCCCTACGCGCTCCGCGCCGTCACGACCGGCGAGACCGTCGACACGGTCGACGCCCGCGATCTCCTCATGGCCATCGCCGAAGGCACGCACGTCTGCGGCGATCCGGGCGCCCAGTACGAGGACACGATCCAGCGCTGGCACACGTGCAAGACCAGCGGCCCGATCAACTCCAGCAACCCGTGCTCGGAGTACATGTTCTTGGACGACTCGGCGTGCAACCTGGCCTCGCTCAACCTCCGCAAGTTCCAGAACGCCGACGGCTCGTTCGACACCGCCCGCTACCGGGCCGCCGCCCGCGTCTTCTTTATCGCCCAGGAGATCCTCGTCAGCAACGCGGGCTACCCGAGCCGGCGGATCGCCCTGAACAGCCACCTCTACCGGCCGCTCGGGCTCGGGTTCGCCAACCTCGGCGCGCTCCTGATGTCGATGGGGCTCCCGTACGACTCCGACGAGGGCCGCGCCGTCGCCGGGGCGCTCATGGCCATCGAGCACTGCGAGGCCTACGCGTGCTCGGCCGAGATGGCCGCTGCCGTCGGCCCGTTCGCCGGCTACGCCGAGAACCGCGAGCCGATGCTGGAGGTCATGCGGATGCACCGCGACGCCGTCCAGGGCATCGGGGCGTCGTGCCCGCAGGCGCTCCGGGACGCCGCGCAGGAGTGCGCCGACCGGATGGTCGCCCTCGGCGAGGTCCACGGGTACCGGAACGCGCAGGCGACCGTCCTCGCCCCGACCGGGACCATCGGGTTCATGATGGACTGCGACACGACGGGCGTCGAGCCCGACATCGCGCTCGTCAAGTACAAGCTCCTCGCGGGCAAGGGCGACGGGCTCATGAAGATCGTCAACGGGACGGTCGGGGCCGCCCTCGCCCAGCTCGGGTACTCGGACGCCGAGGCGGCCGAGATCATGGCCTTCATCGACGCGAACGACACCATCGAGGGCGCTCCGGGCCTGAAGGACGCGCACCTGCCCGTCTTCGACTGCGCCTTCAAGCCGCACAACGGGACCCGGTCGATTACGCACACCGGCCACATCCGGATGATGGCGGCCGTCCAGCCGTTCATCTCGGGCGCCATCTCGAAGACGGTCAACCTCCCCGAGTCCGCGACGCCGCAGGACATCTACGACGCCTACATGGAGTCGTGGCAGCTCGGCCTGAAGGCCGTCGCGATCTACCGCGAGAACTCGAAGCGGAGCCAGCCGCTCTCGACCAAGAAGGGCGGCAACACGGCCGCGACGAAGGCCGAGATCGCCGCCGAGGCGCTCGCCTCGGGCGACGGCGCGAGCGGGCCGCTCCCTGACCCGGTCGTCATCGAGCGGATCGTCGAGACCGTCGTCGAGAAGGTGGTCTACAAGCCGGTCCGCAAGCGGCTCCCCGACGAGCGGCCCAGCGTGACGCACAAGTTCTCGGTCGCCGGCCACGAGGGGTACCTCCACGTCGGGCTGTACCCGGACACCGGGCTCCCGGGCGAGATCTTTATCACGATGGCCAAGCAGGGCTCGACCATCGCCGGGCTCATGGACTCGTTCGCGACGGCGATCTCGCTCGCGTTCCAGTACGGCGTCCCGCTCGACGACCTCGCGCGGAAGTTCAGCCACACGCGGTTCGAGCCGTCCGGCTTCACGACGAACCGGCAGATCCCGATCGCCAAGTCGATCACGGACTACATCTTCCGGTACCTCTCGCTGAAGTTCCTGGAGGCGCCCGTCGAGGACCCCGCCGAGGCGACGGTCACCCCGGAGGTCGCCGTGGCCGCCGAGGTCGCCCGCCACGGGGCCGCCGAGGACCGCGTGCAGGCCGACCTCTTCGCCGCCGGCCTCGGCGACGGGGGCGGGTCGGCCGGGGCCCCGGCGATGGTCGGGGGCACCGTCGAGCAGTTCATGGCCGAGGGGGCGGGGCGCCCGCCGAGCCGCCGCCGTCGCCGAGGCTGGCCGTGAACAAGTCGGCCTGCACGCGGTCCTCGGCGGCGC
>DASVSE010000461.1:0-4999 GCA_036388235.1 Rubricoccaceae bacterium
GATGAAGACGTGGGACTACGAGACCTCGCTCGGCGGATCGGACGTGGGCCGCGACGGCACCGGCGGCGCCAAGCGCGTCTCGGGCTGCTGCTCGCTCGACGACATGAACGACGCCCGCGCCGTCGCCGTCGGCCTCGGGGCGACGATGAAGACGTGGGACTACGAGACGTCGCTCGGCGGCTCGGACGTGCGCCGCGACGGGACGGGTGGCGCCAAGCGCGTCTCGGGCTGCTGCTCGCTCGACGACATGAACGACGCCCGCGCCGTCGCGGTCGGCTTGGGAGCGACGCACCTCGTCGTCGACCTCCGCGACGAGTTCGGGACGGCCGTCACGGACCGCTTCGTCTCGGACTACCTCTCGGGCCGTACGCCGAACCCGTGCGTGCTGTGCAACACGCACGTGAAGTGGGGTGCGCTCGCCCGCCGCGCCGACGCGCTCGGCTGCGAGCACATCGCGACGGGACACTACGCCCGCACCGGCACCCGGACCGACGCCGGCGGAGCGCAGCGGCATACCGTCTCGCGCGGCCTCGACCGCGGCAAAGACCAGTCGTACGTCCTGTGGGGCGTCTCGCAGGCGCACCTCGCGCGGACGCTGCTGCCGCTCGGCGGCCTCCAGAAGACCGAGATCCGCGCGCTCGCGGCCGAGGCGGGCCTCGCCGTAGCGGCCAAGAAGGACTCGTACGAGATCTGCTTCGTCCCCGACGACGACTACCGCGGCTACCTCCGCCGCCGCGTCCCCGGCCTCGACGCGCAAGTCGACGGCGGGGCGTTCGTCCACGCGCTCACCGGCGAGACGCTCGGGCGGCATCGCGGCGCGCCGTTCTACACCGTCGGGCAGCGCCGCGGCCTCGGGCTCGCCTTGGGCGAGCCGGCCTACGTGACAGCCATCGACGTCGCGACAAACACGGTCTCCGTCGGGCCCCGGTCCGCCCTCGATGCCCGCGCCCTCACCGCCGATGGGGTCGTGTGGGGGGCAGCCAGCGGCTTCGACGACGAAATGCACGTCCTCGCGCAGGTCCGCGCCCACGGCCCGGCCGAGCCTGCACTCGCGCGTCAGACGGGACCGCACACCCTGGAGGTCGTGTTCGCGTCCCCGCGGGCGGCCGTCGCACCCGGGCAGGCTGTCGTGTTGTACGACGGTGATGACGGCGGTCAGACGGTCCTGGCCGGCGGTTGGATTGCCTCGGCCGAGGCCGCGCATCTCGACGGCGCGCCGGGCGATCTCGGACCTGACTTTGTCGCCCTTCCGACGTTGTGACCGCGCCCCTCACGACCCGCGAGTGCCCCGCGTGCGCTCTCGACGCACCCGCAGGCGCGCCTGAGTGCCCGTTCTGCGGCTACGAATTCCCGCGCCCGCGCGCCGGTACTCGCCCAACGGCGTGGCTCATGATCGCCCTCATGGCCGGCGCCGCATCCGCTCTCGCCTACGTGCTCGGCTGGTTCAGCTAGCGCGCGGGCGACCGCGCGGACCGGCTGGCCGGGGCTGGTCGTTGATAAAGAACTCGTCGACCCGTACCTCGGTCGCTTGAGCGCCACCGGTGTCCTTCTCGACCCGCCCAACAGCCGACTGCCCGACCGCGAGCGTTGTCCGCGTGACCTCCTGAAAGAAGTCGCCGGCCGGCGTCACGATCCGGAAGACGACCTGGTAGCTCGGGATGACGGCTGTTCCCGTGTTGCGAACTCGGTAGTCGATCACAACCACGACCGAGTCCCCGCGCGGTGTGGAGACGCGACGGTTGAAGAAGTTGGTGACCTCCGCCGTAAGGTCGAGTGTCGGCGTGCCGCCCGTGTTGGGGTCGGTCGAGGGCCTCAGAAACACTGTTGCCTGCGCCGTTCGTCCCTCGCGCACGGACACGGTCGCCGTGTTGGGCGTGTACCCGTTGCGGTTGGCCGTGATCGTGTAGCTCCCGACGAGCGCGTCGGGAACGGAGAACCGTCCATCTCCGCCCGTCACCGTCGCGTTGGTGGCTGGGCTCGTCGTGACGCCCGCCCCTGCAATCGGAACGCCCGTCGTAAAGTCAACGACGGTCCCCTCGATCCCTCCAAACTGGTCAGGGAGAAGGGTGCCCTCCTTGCATCCGGCGAGCGTGATGAGAGCGAGAAGGACGGAGAGACCGCGGGGGAAGCGTAGACGCATGGTCGGAAGAGGCGAGCGGCCTAAAACTACACCCGCCGTCACTGAACCGCTTCCTGGACCACCGACTCGCTGACGATCTCGGCGCCGCGCGAAACCACGAGGCGCGCCTCGAACCGGTCTCCCGGCGCGGTGTTGATCCGGACCGTCGACAGCGTGTCCGTACGGCCCGGCGCCGACTCAAACGCGCCACCCTGTGCGCTCTGCGACCGTCCGGCTGCCCCGTCGCGGAGCACCTCGAGGCGGTACGAGAGCGAGTCCGTCGATGTCCCGTCGAAGAGGGCGCGGACGAGGAAGACATCGCCGCGGTCGATCTGAATCCGTGCTTCGCCACCGGAAGACCTCGGCGACGAGTCAGGTGCAACTGCAACGCAGCCACCTGCAACGGCTGCGGCGAGGAGAAGGGAAGAGAGCGTCATGAGCGTCACAGGCATTTAAAAGCGCTCCACGAGCACGTCGAGCCCGTTGCCGCGCTGCTCGATGCCAGCCGGCTGGAGCCCGGGTGCAACGACCTGTGTCGCCGTGTTTCCGTCACCCAGCTGGCTGACGACATGCTCGGGGTTGGTTCCGACCATCACGAGCACGTACGCGTTGTCGTCGCCCATTTGATTAGCCGTCACGAGGTTGTCGTCGCCGAAAATGGTCGCAGCGAACAGGTTGCGGCTGCCATCCTGAACAAGGCCGGTCCGGTTTCCGGAGCCGATCTGCGAGACGACGACCCGGTTGTCGAGACCTGTCTGCTCCACGGTGATGGCGTTGTCGGTCCCGGTCTGGTTGAACACGACCGCATTCGTGCCGGGCGGCAGCGAGAGCAGCGACGCCGCCATCGCCTCGACCGACTCAGTCGGCCCGATGACATCGCTGAGCGGCGCGCCGATGGCTTCCGACGCCTGCTGGACATACGTCTCAGCCTGGGTGCTTTGGGCAACGGCCGGCGTGGCAATCAGCGCGATGGCCGGAACGAGGAACGATGCACGCACGGGGTCGGGGGAAGCAGAAAGACGGTAAGGCCGTCGAGTCAGTTCTGAGTGGTGGTCGCCGTGTTCGCCGTCCCGGACTGCTGGACCGTCGCCGTGTTGCCGTCCGAGTTCTGGTAGACGAACGCGAAGCTATCGGTCGAGAGTGTTTCGAGGCCCTGGTAAACGCTTGCTCTGTTGCCGATGGTCCCGTCGGCCTGCGCGACGGTCGCGTCGTTGTTGATGGCCTCGCCATCGTTCACTCCTTCGTTCACACCCTGCAATACTGTCACGGTGTTCGCATAGTCGGCCGTTCCCACTCCGCCCTGCGTGACCGTCGCCATGTTTCCGCTCGACCTGCCGACATACGCTGTCGGACTCCCGAGCACGGCGTAGGACCCCTGGCTGACCGTCGCGAGGTCGAACCGGCCCGTCTGCGTGATGCTTGCCTGGTCGGACGCCGAGGTCCCGTTGACGCCCTGGAAGATGTACGAGTCGTTGTTCGCGGAGCCGGCCGTCTGGGTGATGGTGGCCGTGCTGCCCGCCGCCTGAATCAGCCCGATCGGCGCGTAGTAGCCCTGGATGGTGCTGGCGTCATTCTCGACGCCGCTCTGGTCGATAGTGGCGGTGTTGCCGGTGGCCGTCGCTCCGAAGTCGCCCTGCGTGGCCCACGCCTGACCCTCGTCACCGCGCTGGTAGACGGCCGTCGTGTTGCCCGACGCCGTGCCGCCTCGGACGCCCTGGTAAACGATCCCTGCATCAAGCGGGCTCAGGATGTTCTGCTCGAGCCCGCGGTTGCGGTTGCCCGACTGTTCGAGGCGCGCGCTGTTGCCCGATGCAGTTCCGTAGGGGAGCGGGATCGTGGTGCCGCTGCGGCCCTGGTAGATCAGGCCCTCATTCTCGTCGCCCGTCTGCTGAAGTGTGGCGTCATTGCCGGCCCCGCTCTGGGCGACGTCGGCTAAGTTGAGGTCTCCGGACTGCGTAACGCTGGCCGTGCTGACCCCGTTCTGGTCCACGATGGCGGTGTTGGCGCCGCCACCGGGTCCCGATCCGGACTGAGTCACCGTTGCCGTAGCGCCCCCCGCCTGGGTTACGGTGGTCTGGTTGCTCTGTGCGCTGGCCGTCACCGTGAAGGCGAGGACGAGCGGAAGCGAGAGGAGAATGCGCATGAAGATGGGAGAGTCGCAGCACAGGCCGGGCTGCGGGTCCGGCGGGGGGAAGAGACGGGCGGCCGTGTTACCAGCCGCCCGCTCGAAAAGAACGCTGTTAGGCGTTTAGTTCTGCGTCACGGTCGCCGTGTTGCTCGTTCCGCTCTGAAGCACCACTGCACCGTTGTCGATACCAGCTTGGTTGACAATGTTGGAGTGATCAAAGCCAGACTGCGTCGACTCAACGGTGTTGCCCGCTCCGCCACTCTGTGAGACGGTGCTTTCCTGTACGAGGCCCGTCTGGTTCTGGACGACCGTGTTAAGGTCACCGGAGATTCCCAGGCCGCTCTGCGTGGCTGTAGCAAAATGCCCACCGACGGCCCCCTGTGTCTGAATCGCCGAGTTGAACGTGCCCGACTGGTCGATCCGGGCTTCATTGAGCCCCGTCGTCCCGCTCTGGGTCTGGGTAGCGACGTTGTCGTCTCCAGACTGAATCACGGATGCGTCGTTCTGGAGACCTGACTGCGTCTGGGTGGCGCCGTTGCGGTCGCCGCTCTGGAGGATGTCGGCGAGATGGCCCCCGCCGAAGGTGTCGAACCCGGAGCTCTGGGTCTGCAGAGCGTCATTGCCTGTCCCGGCCTGGTCGACCGTCGCGGTGTGGCCGTGCCCGTTCTGCTGCTGCTCGGCGGTTCCGTCGGCCCCGGTCTGCGTGATCGACGCCGTGTGATCGCTCGCCAACTCCTCGTCGATCACGGCCC
>DASVSE010000462.1:0-2043 GCA_036388235.1 Rubricoccaceae bacterium
TGCATTTCTGCTGGCACGTCGGGGGCGGACGATGGACCTCAACGGGGTTATGAAGGTGGTGCTCGGAGGTGGGTTGATTCGCCTTCTCGTGCTCCTTGCTGTCGTCGTGGGCCTCATCGTGGCGCTGCCGCTCCACCGGCTTGCCTTTGTCGGTGGACTCGGCGTCGTGTATGTCCTCGGGCTCGTGCTCGAAGTCGCCGTTGTGCTTGGCCGCCCCGCCCCGTCTGCCCCCCGCGACGCCTGACCCGCGCCTCCTGATGACCTCGACCGTGACGACCGGCCTCTTCCGCGCCTTCCTTCTCGCCCTTCTGATCGCAGGGCCCACAGCCGCGCACGCGCAGGACGCCCACGCGCCCGCCGCCGAGGACGCACACGGGCCGGCGGCAGAAGAGGAGGGCGAGAAGCTCGACGCGGTCCACCACACGTCCGACGGCGCCTACCTCGACATCGAGCCTTTCGGCGACGGAGCCTTCGAACTGCCGCGCATCTTCCTCGTCCGCCGCCCCGATGGCGCGCTCGGATTCGACGGCTTCGGGTCGTCCACGGCCGCCGTCGCGTCGGGCCGGTACGCCGCCGAGGCGGAGCATGGCGCCGAGACCGAAGGGGAAGCGCTTCCTGCAGAGTCTGCCGAAGGGGAGGGCGATAGCCTGACGCCCGACGCGCTCGCCGCGGACTCCGACGAAGCCGAGCACGCCGCAGCGGGTGGGCACGCCGAAGACGCCGAGCATGGGGCAGAATCCGCTGGCGGCCACGGATCGGCCTACGAGGCGCACCTCGTCCCCACCGACGGCTCCACGGTCGTGGCCGACTTCTCGATGACGCGCCACCTCGTGTTCATCTTCCTTGGCATCGCCCTGCTCGCGCTTCTGCTCCTGCCGATGGCCAGCAAGTACAAGCGGGGCGTCGGCCGGACGTCCGCGCCGCGCGGCCGGATGCAGAACCTGCTCGAGACGCTCGTGATCTACGTCCGCGACGAGATCGCCCGGCCGAACCTCGGCGAGAAGACGGACCGCTACCTGCCGTACCTGCTGACGGTCTTCTTCTTCATTCTGATCTGCAACCTCCTCGGCCTCGTGCCGTGGGGCGCGACCGCGACGAGCAACATCACGGTCACGGCCGTGCTGGCCGTCTTTACGTTTATCGTGACGCAGATGGCGGGCACGAAGGACTACTGGCGCCACATTCTCTGGCCGCCGGGGATCCCGTGGTACGTCAACCTCATCCTCGTTCCGATCGAGATCCTGGGCCTGTTCACGAAGCCGTTCGCGCTCGCGGTCCGACTCTTCGCCAACATGGTGGCCGGCCACCTGGTGATCCTGAACCTCATCGGGCTCATCTTCATCATCGGCGGCAGCTTCGGCGTCGCCGCCGGCTACGGCACGGCCATCCCGGCGCTCCTGCTCACGGTCGGCATCTATGGCCTCGAGCTGCTCGTCGTCTTTATTCAGGCGTACGTGTTCACGGTCCTGAGCGCCCTCTTTATCGGGATGGCCTCGGCCGAGCACGAGCACGACCACGACCACTCCGAGGACCACGGGCCGACCGCGCACGACATCGCGGTGTCGCAGTCGAACGGCCAGAAGGTCCACGTCCTCCCCGAGCGCACCGTTGGGACTGAGGCCGCAATGATGCCCTAGCCCCCAACGCCGCGACCTCGTGGCGTCCCCCTAACCCCCGGGCGACGGCGCCCACGCGCATCCGCGCACGGCGCCCCGCGCCTCGTTTACCTCCCGATTCACCCATCCCGCTTTCGTCATGGAGTCTGTTGCACTCGGTTACCTCGCCGCCGGCCTCGGTGCCGGCCTCTGCGTCATCGGCGCCGGCCTCGGCATCGGCCGCCTCGCCGCCGCCGCCCTCGAAGGCTCGGCCCGTCAGCCCGAAGCGGCCGGCGACATCCGCACGACGATGATCATCGCGGCCGCCCTCATCGAGGGTGCCACGTTCTTCGGCCTCATCGTCTGCATCCTGATGGCGATCAACACGGGCGCGTAAGCGCACCGGCGCGCGGGGCCTCTCGCGCGCCACTGTGTCACGACGGGCGGG
>DASVSE010000463.1:0-3805 GCA_036388235.1 Rubricoccaceae bacterium
AGATCCGCCTGCTCCGCCTCGGCGAGCTGCCGGGCGGCGGCCACGACGCGGCGGATGTGCCCCATGTCGTGCGCGGCGTCGCCGGCCATCACCGCGCGGACGTGGGCCTCGCAGCGCGCGCCCCATGCGTCCATTTCAGCCACTGTCACGCGACGACGAAGTTGACGAGACGGCCCGGGACCACGATCTCCTTCCGCACCGTCGCGTCGTCGAGGTACTTCGCCACGTTGGGCTCCAGCCGGGAGGCAGCGAGGACGGAATCTCGGTCGGCGTCAGCGGCGACGGCGACGGTCCCGCGGAGCTTGCCGTTGACCTGCACGGCGACCGAGACGGTGTCCTGGACGAGAAACCGGTCGTCGGCCGCGGGCCACGGTTCGTAGGCGAGCGTCTCGGTGTGGCCGAGTGCGTGCCACAGCTCCTCGGCGAGGTGCGGTGCGAACGGGGCGAGCAGGAGCACGAACGGCTCGGCCGTGCTCCGTGGAACGACGTCCCACTTGGTCGCCGCGTTCACGAACTCCATCATCGCGGCGATGGCCGTGTTGAAGCGCAGCGCCTCGATGTCGTCCGTGACCTTGCGGATTGTCGCGTGAAGCGCCCGCATCTGGTCCGGCGTCGCCTCAGCGTCGGTGACGGCATCACGAAGCGTGCCCGTATCGCGGTCGAGGAAGAGGCGGTACGCGCGGGCGAGAAAGCGGTGGACGCCGTCGACAGAGCGCGTATTCCAGGGCTTCACCTGCTCGAGCGGCCCCATAAACATCTCGTAGAGCCGCAGCGAGTCTGCCCCGTACTCGGCCACGATGTCGTCCGGGTTGACGACGTTGCCGCGGCTCTTGGACATCTTGTGCGCGCGGCTCGTCACCCGGACGTCGGCGTGCTCCCGGAGCACGAAGCCATCGCCCTGCTTCTGCACGTCGCCCTCGGGGACCCGGACGGCGACGAGCGGACTGCCGTCGCGCGCGTCTTGGTGTGTGCTCCCGGCCTCGTCGTCTACGGCTACAGCGTGCTCCGCACTGACGTAGCCAAACACATCGCCCGACGCGTCGGCGTGACGGAAGGCGGTGTACTCGACCTCGCCGAGGATCATGCCCTGGTTGACGAGCTTGCCGAACGGCTCGTCGGTCGAGACGATGCCGGCGTCGAACAGGACTTTGTGCCAGAAGCGCGCGTAGAGCAGATGGAGCACGGCGTGCTCCGCCCCACCGACGTACAGGTCGACGGGCATCCAGTAGCGCTCCTTCTCGGGGTCGACGAGTGCGTCGGCGTTCGTCGGGTCCAGGAAGCGGAGGTAGTACCAGCACGAGCCGGCCCACTGCGGCATGGTGTTGGTCTCGCGGAGCACGGCCTCGCCCGTCTCGGGGTCGATCGTTTCCACCCACTCGGGGATGCCCGCGAGGGGCGACTCGCCCGTCCCGGCCGGGGCGTAGCTCTCGACGTCGGGCAGCAGGACCGGGAGCGCGCTCTTCGGGAGCGGCCGCGGCGCCCCACCCTCGGCGGGGTGAATCATCGGGATCGGCTCGCCCCAGTAGCGCTGCCGGCTGAAGAGCCAGTCGCGAAGGCGCAGCGTCGTCTGCGCCCGCCCGACGCCGTTGGACTCCAGCCACGCCAGTACGGCTGCCTTGGCCGCCTCGGTGTCGAGGCCGTCAAGGGAGACGCCGGCATCGGCGATGCCCGCGATTGCGTGGCCGGACGCGTCGGAGTGGACGTGCGGCCCGTCGCCCGTGTAGGCCTCGACCAGGGCGCCGTCGGCGTCGGTCTCGCCCCCAGCGACGACCTCGCGAACGGGAAGGCCGAAGGCGGTCGCGAACTCGAAGTCGCGCGCGTCGTGGGCGGGCACGGCCATGATGGCGCCGGTCCCGTAGCCGGCGAGAACGTAGTCGGCCGTCCAGACAGGCAGCTTCTCCCCTGAGACGGGGTTGACGGCGTGCGCGCCCGTCCAGACGCCTGTCTTGGTGCGGTCCTCCTGGCGGTCGCGCTCGGTCTTGCGCGCCGTCGCGTGCACGTACGCCTCGACAGCCTCGCGCTGCTCGGGCGTGGTAACCGTCTGGACGAGCGGATGCTCGGGCGCGAGCACGAGGTACGTCGCGCCGAAGAGCGTGTCGGGCCGCGTCGTGAAGACGCGCACGGGCGCCTCGGCGTGGCCGACGATCCGGAAGTCAACCTCGGCGCCCTGGCTGCGGCCGATCCAGTTGCGCTGCATCTCCTTGACGGACGCCGGCCAGTCCAGCGCATCCAACCCGTCGAGCAGGCGGTCCGCGTAGGCCGTGATGCGGAGCATCCACTGGCGCATCGGGAGCTGCACGACGGGATGCCCGCCGCGCTCGGACTTGCCGTCGACCACCTCCTCGTTCGAGAGGACCGTCCCCAGCTCGGGGCACCAGTTCACGGGCGCGAACGACTCGTAGGCCAGCCCGCGCTCGACGAGGGTGAGGAAGATCCACTGCGTCCACTTCACGTAGGCCGGGCTGGTCGTGTCGACCTCGCGCGCCCAGTCGTACGAGAATCCCAGCCGCTTGAGCTGCCGCCGGAACGTCGCGATGTTGCGCTCGGTCGTGATCCGCGGGTGCGTGCCGGTCTGGATCGCGTACTGCTCGGCCGGCAGGCCGAAGGCGTCCCAGCCCATCGGGTGGAGCACGTTGAAGCCGCGCGCGCGCTTGTACCGCGCGACGATATCCGTAGCCGTGTAGCCCTCCGGATGCCCGACGTGCAGGCCCGCACCGGATGGGTACGGAAACATGTCGAGCGCGTAGAACCCGGGCTTCGACGCGTCGAAGCCGTCGTCGCCGGGGCCGGGCTGGCGGAAGGTCTCGTGCTGATCCCAGTAGGCCTGCCAGCGGGATTCGATGTCGTCGTGCGGATAGCCGGCCATGCGTGCAGGATGCGGGAGTCCAGGTGCGGGCTCCGAAACTACGGGTCCGCCGAGGTCGCTCCCGGCCGCACCGATCTAAGCCACAACTCGTCCTGCCCGACGCGCCGCCCACCGTACCTCGGCCGCGTGAACCGCCACCAACACGCCGACGAGCCAGGCCGTGCCGGCTGCCCACCCGGCGACGACATCAGTCAGAAAGTGCACGTTGAGGTACACCCGCGACAGCCCGACGGCAAGGATGAGGGCGACCAAGACGACCGTCGCGAGCACGCGCACGGTCCGGTTGGGCACGAGGCGCCACACGAGATAGATCATCATCCCGTAAAAGACCGTCGATGCCCACGCGTGCCCCGACGGCAGGCTGTATCCCGTCGCCGTGATAATCTGGTCGACCGGCCGGGCACGGTGGAACAGCAGCTTCAGCCCCAGCACGACAAGGCCACCGACGCCGGACGCCAGCACGATGCGCAGGGCGAGCATCCGCCGCCGTGTGGCGACGAGCGCTCCGGCGACAATCACCACGAAAGCGGTCACCGTCGCGTTGTTGCCGAACCACGTCACTCCGAGCGCGAGTGACCGGTTGCCCGCCCCGACCGCGCCGTACAGCGCGTCGTGCGCGTGCGCGTCGAGGAGGAACAGGCCGCGCTCGGTCGTCACGCTCGCGACGACGAGCACAAACAGAACGAGCGCAAGGGCGGCGGCACCTGCGGCGAGGGCCAGCCCGCGCGTCAGGCTGACGGCTGCACGCGTCGCGGCAGGGGGCACCTCAGCAGGGGGCATCTCGGCGCTCACAGGACCCGCCACAGCACGGCGAGGGCGCCAGGCAGGACCACCACGCCGTTGAGCGCGACGAGTGCGAGCAGGCCGAGCACGAAGGGCAGGCTCGCCAGCCGCGCCAACCCAGCCGTGCGCGCCCACGCCTCGGTACTGCCCATGACG
>DASVSE010000464.1:0-2834 GCA_036388235.1 Rubricoccaceae bacterium
TCCCCGCATGCACGGGTCTCATGGCCGCACCGAGAGGGTGAGCATCGGCGCGCCCGTCCGGAGGTCGACTCCGGGGGCGACGGCGACCCCGCGCTCGCGGGCCGAGACGCCGAGCGTCGTCA
Source organism: Rubricoccaceae bacterium (assembly GCA_036388235.1). GTDB lineage: Bacteria > Bacteroidota > Rhodothermia > Rhodothermales > Rubricoccaceae > DASVSE01. The sequence continues at coordinate 123 of DASVSE010000464.1, forward strand.
CGTTGTACAGCGAGCCGGCGACGACGGCCGCCGGAACGCCGAGCATGATGATGCCGAGCGGAGATGAAGACCCGTTCGCGGTCTCCGAGATCACGCCCGCGAGGGCAATTACAGCGCCGACGCCGAGCGTGCGGATGCCGACGCCGATCAGGGCCCGTCGAACGTCGCCGAGATAAAAGTGGCCAGCCGATGGGCCGAGAGCCCCGCCGGCCACGATCAGGTAGTACCCGTTCAGGACCGCCTGGTCGGACGAGTTGTTGACGGCGAGGGCGATCCCGCCCCCAATCGGAAGGAGCGTGCCGAGCCACATGTAAGTCCGGGCTCGTCTCAGCGTGCGGCCGCCGCTGGAGTCCCGTTCCCGTTCGGCCGCATCTGCAGCGAAGAAGTGAACGGACACCGGAACTCGGTCAACAGCCTCGCCCGCATTCACCGCAACGAGAACCGGAACCCCCTGCAGTGCCGAGTCAGGCACGCTCTGCTGTGCCCAAGCGCCTGTTGGCGCAGAGAAGAGCGCGAGGGCTACCGAGGCCACGCGGAAGCCTGGAGATAAGCGCATACAGGTGCTCCGAAGGAGAGTGTAGGCAACCTTCTCAGAACATACGGTTTAGCCCGTAATTGCCGCTGCACCTGCTTTCTCCTGGCCTGCCGACGCCGCACTGCTTGCCCTTGAACTGCGCCCTTACGCGTCCATCGCCTTGAAGACGACGCACGTGTTGTGTCCGCCGAAGCCGAACGCGTTCGAGAGCGCAATCCGCACCTCGCGCTCCTGCGGCGCGTTCGGCGTGTAGTTGAGATCGCAGTCTGGGTCCGGCGTCTCCAGGTTGATCGTCGGCGGAATGCGGCCGTGCGTGATCGCGAGGATCGAGGCCACCGCCTCGATCGCGCCAGCCGCCCCGAGCAGGTGGCCCGTCATCGACTTCGTCGACGAGAGGTTCATCGCGTACGCGTGATCCCCGAAGACGGCCTTGATGGCCTTTGTCTCGGCGACGTCGCCTAGGCCCGTGCTCGTGCCGTGCATGTTGAGGTAGTCCACATCGGCCGGTTGGATCCCAGCCGTGCGGAGCGCCATCTGCATCGCGAGCCGCGCCCCGAGACCGTCGGGATGCGGGGCCGAGATGTGGTAGGCATCGTCCGAGATGCCCAGCCCGACGACCTCGGCGTAGATCCGTGCGCCGCGCGCCTCGGCGTGCTCCAGGCTTTCCAGCACGAGCGCACCCGCGCCTTCGCCCATCACGAAGCCGTCGCGCGTGAGGTCGAACGGCCGGCTCGCCGTCTCGGGGCTGTCGTTGCGCGTCGAGAGGGCTTTCATGTTCGAGAAGCCCGCGAGTCCGATCTCCGTAATCGAGGCATCGGTCCCGCCGGCGACAATGGTCTCCGCGAGCCCGTTGCGGATCAGCAGGAAGGCGTCCCCGATAGCGTTGTTGGACGTCGCGCAGGCCGAGACGGTCGCGTAGTTCGGCCCCCGAAACTGGTGACGCGTCGCGATGAGGCCCGGCGCCTGGTCGATGACCATCATCGGGACGAAGAACGGCGAGATGTGCCGCGGCCCCTTGTGGGCGTACCCGACGACCTGGTCCTGGAAAAGCTTCATGCCGCCGATGCCCGACCCGAACACGACGCCGGTCTGATTCTGCTCCTCCTCGGAGAGCGTCGCCGAGTCGATGCCGGCGTCCCGGAGCGCCTCGTCTGAGGCCGCGATGGCGAAGTGGCAGAACGGGTCCATCCGCCGCGCGTCCTTGCGCCCGACGACCGCGTCGGCATCGAAGCCCTTGAGTTCGGCCGCGAAGGTCGTCGCGAAGTCAGACGTGTCGAAGTGCGTGATCGGTCCGGCCCCGCTCTCGCCAGCCATCATGGCGGCCCAGAACGCAGGGACGGTGGCTCCGATGGGCGTCAGCGCCCCGAGTCCGGTGACAACGACGCGGCGGTCCGTGAACGGCATGGAATAGCAGGGTCAGGGGGTGGGAGGCTCAGGGTGAAGGGGCGGGCGGGCAGACTACGCGGCTGCCCATCTCTCATCCCTTCAACCTCCATCCTACGTCGAAGCCCGACGGCAGCCCCGCGTGCGGAGTCCGTCGGGCCGGAGCGGGCAGGCCGCAGAGCGCCAGTTAGGCGGTCTTCTTGGACTCGACGTAGTCGACGGCGTCGCCGACGGTGCCGATCTTTTCGGCGTCCTCGTCGGGGATCGTCAGGTCGAATTCCTTCTCGAACTCCATGATGAGCTCGACGGTTTCAAGGGAGTCGGCGCCGAGGTCGTTCGTGAACGAGGCCTCGCGGGTGATGTCGGCTTCGTCCACGCCGAGCTTTTCGACGATGATCGCGCGGATTCGCTGTTCAGTGTCGGCCATTGGGGGGGCGCCGCTGCGGGCGCGGGAAGTGGGTCGGGCAGAGGGGCGCACAGCCGGCGGCGGTGCGGAAGGCGAAACTACGGAACGCCTCGGGGACGGGCAACGCGCCGCCGGAGGGGCGCGGCCGGGCATACGCAACCGGCGCAGTTTGTCCGAAGACGACGCCCATGCCCGGGAGGTTGCGAGTGTCCTTCTATCTTGCGCCCTTCTCTTTACCCCCTGCCCGCATGGCGCTGCTGTTCACGTCGGAGTCTGTTTCGGAAGGCCACCCCGACAAAGTCGCAGACCAGATCTCGGACGCGCTCCTCGACGCGTTCCTCGCCCAGGACTCGGCGAGCCGCTGCGCCATCGAGACGCTCTGCACGAC
>DASVSE010000465.1:0-4717 GCA_036388235.1 Rubricoccaceae bacterium
GCGCAAAGGCGGCGGCGACGGCGAGGCAAAACCCCTCTGGCGACGTGTCGACGTCGCGCAGATCGAGCAGGGTCGCCGGGACGCTCGCTTCGGCGGCCATTGCCGCAAACTCGTGCAGCAGCGTCGTCTTGCCCACACCGCCGGGGCCGTGAAGGTGGACGACGTGGAACGGGAGGGGGCCGGGGCTGAGGGCACGCGCAAACGTGGCGCGTTCGGCAGCACGGCCGACCACGCCGGCCCGCAGGTTCTGCCGGAGTGTATCAGAGAGCGTCAGGCGCACGTCGAGTCTAGCCCGGCGGAGAGGGAGCCTCCGGGCGTAGTCTTCCCAACTACCTGCCGCGTGCGGAGATCCGGCGCCCCGCGGATGCCCCTGCCGGAACCCGCCGGGGCGCCGCGCATCCCCGAGGTGCGGTGCCGCCGCGCCCCTTCCCTCGCCTCCCCGCTCTGACGGGTGAACCCGAACCTATGCCGACGCTTGCTGGAAAGACCCTCTTCATCACCGGCGCCAGCCGCGGCATCGGCAAGGCCATCGCCCTGCGCGCCGCCCGCGACGGCGCCAACATCGTCGTCGCCGCCAAGACGGCCGAGCCGCACCCACGCCTCGACGGCACCATTCACACGGCCGCGGCCGAAATTGAGGCAGCCGGCGGGCGCGCCCTCGCCCTTCAGGTCGATGCCCGCGACGAGACCCGCGTGGCCGAGGCGATGAAGGAGGCCGCAGACCACTTCGGCAGCATCGACATCATCGTCAACAACGCGTCCGCCATCTTTCTCGCCGGCACGGCGCACACGCCGATGAAGCGCGTGGACCTGATGTTCGGCGTCAACGTTCGCGGGACGTTCTGCGTGACGCAGGCCGCGCTCCCCTACCTCGAGGCGAGCGCAGCCGCGGGCCGCGACCCGCACATTCTCACGCTCAGCCCGCCGCTGGCAATGGAGGAGAAGTGGTTTGCGCCTCACGTCGCGTACACCATCTCGAAGTTTGGAATGTCCATGTGCGTGCTCGGTTGGGCCGGCGAGTTCCGCGAGACGGGCATCGCCGCGAACGCGCTCTGGCCACGCACGACGATCGCGACGGCGGCGGTCGAGAACCTGCTCGGCGGCGAGCAGATGATGGCCGCCAGCCGCACGCCGGCCATCATGGCCGACGCCGCGCACTGGATTCTCACCCAACCCGCCCGCGAGACGACGGGCAACTTCTTTATCGACGACGAGGTGATGGCGCACGCCGGCGTGACGGATCTGTCCCACTACGCCGTCACGCCCGGGGCGGAGCTGATGCCGGACTTCTTCGTCGAGCCGACATGACGGTGCCAGGTCAAGCTCCTACGCGGCCCGTCCGTCTGGCCGCCTCGCAGCCCGATCAAGCCCTTGCGGTTGAGTGGGCCGACGGGCACGCGTCGTCGTACTCGTACGAGGGCCTCCGACGTGCGTGCCCGTGCGCCGAGTGCCGGGGCGGGCACGCTGCGATGGCCGAGCCCGTCGACCCGGTCGTGTTTCACCTGCCGGGCCTGATGACGCACGAGATCCAGGAGCTGCGGCCGGCCGGCCATTACGCGCTCCAGATCGTGTGGGCAGACGGGCACGCGTCGGGCCTGTGGCGGTGGGACGTGCTGCGGGCGCTGTGCCCCTGCGCCGTCTGTCAGCCCGAATACGCCGGCTAGCTCAGCCGTCTGCGCGCCAGACGAGGCGTTCGAGGACGGCATCCGCGAGCGCCTCGTCTGGCGGCAGCGCCGCCTGCCCGACGAGGGCGCCGCTCGCGAAGACGAGATCGACGCCGTCTACCCGGCACACAGCGCGGTCACGCAAGTCGTCGGTGCCTGCGACGCAGTCGAGGTCGGAGGCGCCAGCGTCGGCGAACGTCTGGCCCGGCCGGGCGCCGCCTGGTCCGCTCACGCTCTCGCTCGGCGCGTCGATGCGGGTGACCGTGTTGCCGCCCGAGATCTCGAACACGATCTGTCCGTCGCGGAGGGCCCAGAAAGCAGGCGCACCGTCCGGTCCGTCGTGGCGCTCGATGTCCAGGCCCGATGGGAGCGCGGCGCGGACCGCAGCCGAGTCGAGCGGCGTCTCGGCGCCGAGACGACCAGCCCCCTCGGAGGTGAGCGTGAGGCCCGTCGCCGCAGCCGGCGTCTGTGCCCCGTCTGCAGAACCATCTGCCGGCGCGTCGCCACACGCGGCGACGGCGAGCGAGAGGGCAAGGAGGAAGCGGGGCGAGACGGACATCGGAGAACCGGCTGGATGGGGCAAGCTAGGCGCTGCTATTCTGAGCCCTTCCCGCTCTATCCCGCTATGATCCGTTCCGTCGCCCTCCTCCTCGCTGCCTGCACCGGGCTCGCCGCAGCGCCTGCGGCGCAGACGCAGACCGAGCTGAACCGCGAGGCCTGTGCCGACCGCGATGCGGCCGACCGCGCGCTCAACACGACGTATCGCCGCGCCATGGCCGAGGCGAGCGAGCCCCACGCGCAGCGTCGGCTCCGCGACGCGCAACGGGCGTGGATCGTGTTCCGCGATGCCCACACGGCGGCCCTCTTTCCGGTCCCGGCCGGGAGCAGCACCCGCGTGCAGTACGGCTCGATCTACCCGATGCGGCTGTGCATCGCGCAGGCATCGGTTACGCAGGCACGGACGGAGCAACTCCTCGCCCGGCTCGACTGCGAGGAGGGAGACTTCTGCGACCAGTAGCACGTCCTGCCATGATCGACCCACGCACCCGAATCGGTCACGTCCACCTCAAGGTCGCTGACCTCGACCGCGCGCTCGCGTTCTACGTCGGCGTGCTGGGGTTCGAGCTGATGCAGCGGTACGGCACGCAGGCGGCGTTCGTCAGCGCCGGCGGCTACCACCACCACATCGGGCTGAACACGTGGGAGAGCCGCGGCGGCAGCCCCCCGCCCCCCGGCACGACGGGCCTGTACCACGTCGCGATCCTGTACCCGGACCGTCCGGCGCTCGCGGACGCGCTCCGGCGGCTCGTGACGGCCGGCGTCGCGCTGGACGGGGCAGCAGACCACGGCGTCAGCGAGGCGCTCTACCTCCGCGACCCCGACGGCAACGGCGTCGAGCTGTACCGCGACCGCCCCGAGACCGAGTGGCCGCGCACGGACGTGGGGGAGATCGCGATGGTGACGGAGGCGCTCGACCTTACGGCTCTCCTCGCCGAGGCGCCGTAGGCCGCGCGGGACCAGGGGCGCCACCCGGGCGGCTCCGACGGCGTCGCGCCACCGGCTGACGCATCCCAAACGGCCGGTTGCACCAAGGATGCGATCTGTCCGACCGTATGTGAGCCGGCTTTACGCCTTACTCAGGACACCCTCCCTGTCCTGCCATGCGTCGGTCCCTTCCCGCTCTCGCCGTCCTCGCCGCGTTGGCGATCGCGCTTCCGGCCCGCGCCCAGCTTCGCCCCGACTGGACGGCCCCGACCGGCGGCGACAACTCCAGCAACAGCGGCTGGAGCCACGTCGTTCCCGGCCCCGACGGGTCGGTCACCGTCGCCGGCACGGGGACGCGGCCGTTCGTGGCCCGCTATGCGCCCGGCGGCGCCCGGCTCTGGCAGGTCGCCGGCTCCGACGCGGAGATCAACGCCGGAGTCGACGGGCTAGCCGTCGGCCCCGACGGCGCGGCCTTCCTCGTGACCCAGCGCAACTTCGACCTCGCCGTGCGCCGGGTCGACGCCGACGGGACGCCGAGGTGGAGCATCGTCCGCGACGGCCCCAACAGCGGCTCCGACACCCGCGAGTTCGACACCATCTTCGACGCGGCCATCACGCCCGACGGCGACGTCGTCGCCGTCGCACAGACCGGGTTCGGCGCCGGCTCCCAGACGTGGACGATCCGCCTGGACGGCGCGACCGGCGCTATCGAGTGGGAGCGCGTGTACGACTACGCCGACGCGGCCAGCGACATCGACCGCCCGCAACGGATCGGGGTCGACTGCGCCGGGCACGTCTACTCCGCCGGGTTCGGGTACCTCCAGGGCTACGTCGTCGAGTACATGCCGGATGGCACGCAGGTCCGCGCCGGCCGGATCGGCTTCCAGGTCCCCGGGGGCGGTCCGGCCGCCACAGTCCTCGACGAGATGCACGTCGCCTGCGACGGGACCGTGACGGTCTCGGGCTTCTCCGACGTGCTCGGAGCCAGCCGCCCGAGGGCATACGTCGCGCAGTTCGCGCCCGGCACCAGCACCACGGTCGCGTGGTCCACCCTCCCGTTTGCCCAGGAGGCGTTCGCCAGCAACTCGCGGTACACCGAACTGGCCGTCGACGCCGCGGGCCGCGCGTCGATGCAGGTCAGCCTCTGGGACGCCAGCCACTTCGCGCACGGGACCGCGATCGCTCAGTTAGACGCGAGCGGCACCGTCCGCTGGACCGCTCGGCCCGCGTCCAGCCCGAACGGTAGCAGTTCGCACTACGCCCTCGCCGCCGACGCGACGACGGTCTACACCTCGGGGGGATTCAGTCAGGACCAGCCCAATACGTACCGGAATGTTCACCAGGCGTTCTCCGCCGAGAATGGAGCCCCGCTTGGGATCGTCGACTTCGTCCTGGACCCGAACGTCTCGGCCGTGTCGACCTACGGCCGGGGGGCGGCCGTGGACGCGGCCGGCGGGTACGTCGTGGCCGAGAACTGGCAGGTCCGCCGCCTGACGACCGCGTCGGCGTCGGTCGCCGAGGTCCAGGTGATCCACGCGTCGGCCGCGCTCGCTCTGCTCGGGCCCATT
>DASVSE010000466.1:0-2511 GCA_036388235.1 Rubricoccaceae bacterium
GTGGTGAGGACGAGCCCGAGGGCAAGCGCGCCGGCTGCAGCACGGCGGGTGAGAAAACGTGTGGTGAACGACATGAGAGGGAGGGATGGAAAGGAAACGGGACGCCGCTCCGACTACTCGGCCACACGCCCGAAGGGCACGCTCAGACGAACGACGGCGTTGCGGCCGGGCTCGTCGGCGAAGTAGCGGAAGCGGCTGAGGTAGTCGCGGTACCGGACGTCGAAGACGTTCTGGACACCGATCGACAGCGTGGCCGGCTGGCCGAAGGCGGCGATCTCCGCCCCGAGGCGGATGTCGGCGAGGGCGTAGCCGGGAGGTGGGGCTAGGGGCTCGAAGGCCCCAGGCTGGAGGCGGTCCTGGCGGCGCACGAGGAGGCCCTCGGCCTCGGCGTACGGCCCCCGGAAGGGTCCGAGGCGCGAGCCGTGGACGCGCGCGCGGAGCCGGAGGCGGTCCGCGGGCATCTGGTAAAGGGGCCCGCCAACGGTCACGTTGTCGGCCCGGAGGACGGAGGCCTGCGCGCCGAGCGTGAGCCATCCAAGTGGCCGCACGTCGAGCTGCGCGTCAACGCCGCGCAGGACAACGTCGTCTTGGACGGTGTCGTAGGTCGGAAACGTGCCTCGGATCGTGACCGTCGGGGCGGGCGCCTCGACGAGGTAGACGAAGTCCGAGATCGCGTTGCGGTAGGCCGCGACCTCGGCCGAGATCCAGCGCGACTCGTGGCGGAGTGTCGCGGTGAGGTCGAGGCTGCGCTCGGGCGTGAGGGCCGCGTTTCCTCGCTCGTAGCGGGCCGTGCCGTGGTGGACGCCGTTGGCGTAGAGCTCGTTGATGCCCGGCGGCCGCCACGCCGTGCCAGCGTTGGCCGCAAGCGACCACGCGCCGGAGAGCCGGTAGAGTGCGCCAAGCGTGCCCGAGCCGCCGGTCCACTGGTGCACCTCGCGCGTGTAGGCGCGGTCGGACCGGCTGTACGGGAACGCCTGCTGCCACCGCACGTCGAGGCGCGTGCCCGACTCGACCGTCAGTCGGTCCGTCGCGTGCCAGTCGCCGTGGACGAACGCGCCGCCGGTGTACGCCCGGAAGTTGGGGATGAGGTAGCCCGAGGCTCCGTTGACGTTTCCCTGGTTCATCCCGCTGATTCCCGCCGCCCCGAAGAAGCGACCCCGTGGGGCGAGCCGGTACACGACGTCGGCCGTCTGGGTCGCGAGTGTGAGGTCGAACGACGGACGATCGAGCGCGGCGAGCGAGTCGTTGTAGGCGCGGTGCGAGTCGAACTCCTGCCGGACGTTCCGCTGTGTCGCGACCTGCGCCTCTAATCGGTCGCCGTGAGGCAATGCGAGGACGCCGCGGAGCGAGCCGACGTCGTGCGTGACCTCCTGGCTCGGGCGGTCGATGGCGTACGAGAAGGCGTAATCCCACGCCGGGTCCGGCCCGCCGCGCTCGATGATGGCCGCGAGGTCGGCCGCGTTGCCGAAGTGCGAGCCGCGGTAGATGCCGAGCGTCGTCGCGAAGCGGCTCGCGTGCGCCGTGAGTCTCAGCGGGCCACTCGTGTAGCCGACCGTCACCTGACCCGCAGCCTCGGCGTAGGCCGAGTTGCGGAGCACGTAGTCGGGCGTGCGGGCGTCGCCGGAGCGGCGGAGCGAGAGCTGTGCGCGCGCGGCGAGCCCCGGCACGCGGGTGGACGCGCCCTCGACGTAGCCCGAGACGGCGCCCTGGCCGCTGTTCGAGAACGCCTGCGTCGAGAGCCGCCCGCCGACGCCGGGCGCGGTCGGGAGGTCGCGCTCCTTGACGCGGATCACGCCGCCAATGGCGCCGGCGCCAACCTCGACGCCGGCTGCCCCGCGGACGACCTCGACGCGGGCTGGAGCAAACGGGTCGATCTCGGGCGCGTGCTCGCCGCCCCACTGCTGCCCCTCCTGGCGGACGCCATCGTTGAGAACCACGACGCGCTCGGAGTGGAGTCCGCGCACGACGGGCTTTGAGATCGACGGGCCCGTCGAGAGCGTCGTGACGCCGTTGATGCGCTCGAGCGACTCCCCGAGCGTCGCGCCTCGCGTCTCGTCGAGCTCACGGGCTGTGAGGACGCCGACGGAGCGGACGTCGCGTGTGAGCGGGTCACCGGCTCCGTCGGTGCTGACCTGGACCTCGCCGAGTGACTGGCTGTCGTCGGCGAGTGTGACCGAGAACGCCGCGCCGGCCGTGCGCAGATCAACGACGCGACGGTCCGTCACGAGCCCGACGAAGCGGACCTCGACGGTGAGCGTGTCAGCGGGAAGGGCAACGAGACGGGCGACGCCGTCCGCCCCGGTCGCCGCGCCGGCACCCGTCCGCGGTGCACGCACGATGGCGCCCGGGAGCGCCTCGCCGGAGGCGTCGCGGACCGTCACGTCCAGCGTGCGGCCGGACGTCGGAACGGCCTGCGCGGAGACGGGACCGTACGCAGACGCCGCGCACAGAGCCACCAGGAAGGCGAGTCGAACAGACATCGCTGAGGGGGAATGGACGCACGTCCCCACG
>DASVSE010000467.1:0-7116 GCA_036388235.1 Rubricoccaceae bacterium
ACCCGACGACCGTGACATTCGTCGAGACGCAGGACTAACCGTCCCGGCTCAGTCGCTGCGCGCCCGCTCTGGCTTCGGCCGGGCGGGCGCGCTCCGTTTGTCGGCCTTCTGCTCCGTCGTCTACACTCCAATGGACCCACCGATGCGCGAGCGGGGTTGGACCGCACCCGGGATACCCTCCCTACCCGTGAACCGCCTCTTTATCCTCACCCTGCTCGCCGCCGGCTGCGCCACCGACCCGGCCGTCGAGACGGTCGAGGTCCGCGCCGTCTATGAGCGGACGGTCTTCGACGGCGCCGCCGCGACGTTCGACCACGAGGCCATCCCGGGCGAGATGGATGCGATGCGGATGGACTTCCCACTCGCCGGCGCGGCACTCGTCGCCGGCCTCGCTCCTGGCGACAAGGTGGTCCTCGATCTCCAGACGGAGCCGCGGATCGAGGTTCGGGCCGTGCGGCCTCTCCCCGATTCGACGCGCCTTCGCCTCGCGGAGCGCTAGCCGGAACCGTGCCTCAGCGCTTTGGTTTAGGGTAGCCTAAGGATTAGCCGCACCTAAACCCTGTGCAGACCCAGGCTGTCGAGGATTACCTCAAAGCCGTCTATGACCTCGGCGCCAGTCCGCCAGCCCGCGTCACGACGACGGCCCTCGCCGAGCGGCTCGGCGTCGCGGCCGCCTCGGTGACAGGCATGGTCAAAAAGCTCGCCGCCCTCGGCCTCGTCGAGCACGTCCTCTACGGCGGTGTCGTCCTCACCGACGCCGGCCGGCGCATCGCCGTCGAGACGATCCGCCACCACCGCCTCGTCGAGACTTACCTCCACGCCGCCCTCGGCGTGCCGTGGGACCGCGTCCACGACGAGGCCGAGACGTGGGAGCACGTTCTCAGCGAGGACCTCGAAGCGCGCATGGACGAGGTCCTCGGCCACCCCGCCTTCGATCCCCACGGCGCGCCTATCCCGACGCCCGACCTGATTCTCCACACCCGCGAGGCATTCCCGCTCGCCCGCCTCGCGGTCGGCCAGACGGCAACCGTCGCCGAGGTGTCGGATCACGACGCGGATCTGCTCCGCCACGTCGGGGCGGCAGGTCTCTACCCCGGGACGCGCTTCACCGTCGAGACCGTGGCGCCCGACGGGTCCGTGTCGGTCCATCTCGTGTCCGGGGAGCGCGAGGGCGAGCGCGCCACGCTCCGCCCCGACGCTGCCGCCTTTCTTTCCGTCTCCGACATCGCCGAGCCCGAATGACCCGCTTGTTTCTCGTGTCTCTGTGTCTCGCGTTCGCCGCCTGCACGCCCCAAACGCCCGACGCCCCAGGAGACGGCCGGATTCGCGTCGTCGCCACGACGAGCCTCGTCGCCGACCTCGCCCGCCAGATCGGCGGCGACGACGTGAACGTCGAGTCGCTGATGGGCCCGGGCGTGGACCCGCACCTCTACCGGGCGCGTGAGTCGGACGTGCAGCGAATGGTCGAGGCCGACCTCATCTTGTACACCGGGCTCCACCTCGAAGGCAAGATGGGCGAGGTCTTGGAAGGCGTCGCGCGGCGCGGGATCGGTGTCGAGCCCGTCGGCGAGACCGTTGGCGAGGACGCGCTCATTCCGGCGACGGGCGCGATGGCGGCGTCCGGCGGGACGTACGATCCGCACGTCTGGATGGACGTCACGCTGTGGCGCCGCGTCGCCGTCGCCGTCGCGGACGCACTCGCGGCAGCCGACCCTGCCCACGCCGAGGCGTTCCGGGCGCGGAGCCTCGCCTACGACGCCCGGCTGGACTCGCTCGACGCCTACGTTCGCAGCCGCGTCGGCGAGCTGCCGCCCGAACGGCGCGTCTTGGTGACCGCCCACGACGCGTTCAACTACTTCGGGAAGGCCTACGGCGTCGACGTCCGCGGCCTCCAGGGCATCTCGACGGCGACCGAGGCGGGGACAGCCGACGTTCGCGCGCTGGCCGAGTTTGTCGCGCAGACCCGCCTGCCGGCCCTGTTCGTCGAGTCCAGCGTGTCGCCGCGCGCCATTGAGGCCGTTCGGGCCGCCGTGCGGGCGCGCGGCTTTGAGGTCCGCATCGGCGGGAGCCTGTACTCGGACGCCCTCGGCGGCCCGGGCTCGGGCGCCGACACCTACGACGGGATGATCCGCACCAACGTCGACACCATCGTCGACGGACTGAAGGGGAGCGCAGCGACGGCCGCCCGCCAGACAGGCCCAGACCGATGAGCGCCCCGCCTCCAGCGATCGACGTCGCCGACCTCACGGTCGCCTACCGCGAGCAGCCCGTCCTGTGGGACGTCGACCTTCAGGTGCCCGAGGGCGTCCTGATGGCCGTCGTCGGTCCCAACGGCGCCGGCAAGACGACGTTTGTCAAGGCCATCCTTGGCCTCGTCCCCGTCGCGGCGGGCCGCGTCGAGATTCTCGGCCAGCCCGTCTCGGCCAAGCGCCGCCTGATCGCGTACGTCCCCCAGCGGGGGTCCGTCGACTGGGACTTCCCGACGTCCGTCCTCGACGTCGTGATGATGGGCCGGTACGGCGCGCTCGGGTGGTTCAAGCGTCCTGGCGCGGCCGAGCGCGAGCGGGCCCTCGATGCGCTCGGGCAGGTCGGCATGGCAGACTTTGCCGGGCGCCAGATTAGCGAGCTCTCGGGCGGCCAGCAGCAGCGCGTCTTTCTGGCCCGAGCCCTCGTCCAGGACGCCCGCGTGGTCCTCATGGACGAGCCGTTTCAAGGCGTCGACGCGACGACCGAGCGGACGATTGTGACGCTGCTCCAGACGCTCCGGAGCGAGGGCCGGACCGTCGTCGTCGTTCACCACGACCTGCAGACCGTCTCCGAGTACTTCGACTGGGTCTTTCTGCTCAACGTCCGCCGCGTGGCGGCCGGGCCCGTCTCGGAGGTGTTCACGGACGCCAACCTCCGGGCGACGTACGGCGGCCGCGTGCCGTTTCAGGCCGGGGCCGAGACGCCCGCGCCCGATGCTTGACTACACGCTCTGGACCGTCGCCGTCGGCGCGGCCGTGCTCGGGCTGACGTCCGGCGCGCTGGGGTCGTTCGCCGTGCTCCGCGGGCAGAGCCTGCTCGGCGACGCGATCAGCCACGCCGCGCTCCCCGGCGTCGCCCTCGCGTTCATGCTGACGGACAGCAAGGCGCCGCTCGTGCTCGTCGTCGGGGCCGCCCTCGCCGGGTGGGTCGCGACGCTCTGCGTCGGTGCCGTCGTGCGGCGGACGCGAGTCCCAGATGACGCCGCCCTCGGAATAGCGCTGTCGGTCTTTTTCGGCTTCGGCATGGTGTTGCTGACGCGCATCCAGGCGAGCCCCGACGCCGCGCAGGCCGGGCTCGACCGGTTTCTGTTCGGCCAGGCCGCGGCCCTCGTCGCCGGGGATGTGGCGGTGATGGCGATCCTCGCCGCGCTCGCGCTCGGGGCGATGACGCTCTTCTGGAAAGAGTTCAAGCTGCTCCTCTTCGACGCCGACTTCGCCGCGGCCCAGGGCCTCCCGGTCCGCGCGCTCGACGCCGGGATCACGACGCTCCTCGTGGTCGCGGTCGTGATCGGGCTCCAGACCGTCGGCGTGGTCCTGATGAGTGCGCTCGTCGTGGCGCCAGCCTCGGCTGCGCGGCAGTGGACGGACCGGCTCGTGGGCGTCGTCGTGCTCGCGGGCGTGTTCGGAGCCGTCTCGGGCGTCGCCGGTGCGCTCATCAGTGCGTCCGCCGCACGCCTGCCGACCGGTCCGGTGATCGTGCTCGTGGCCACGGTCATCGTCGGCGTAAGCTTGCTGTTCGCGCCCCGGCGCGGCCTCGTCGCGGCGTGGGCCCGGTCGAGGCGGCACCGCCGCGTCCTCCGCCTCGCCGGGACGCTCGAAGACCTGTACACCCTCGCCCTCGGCCACACGGACCCCTACCACGCCCACGAGGTCGCGGTCCTGCGGACGATGACCGGCCGTCCCGAGGCGGTCGCCCCGACGCTGGCCGCACTGGCCGAGCGTGGGCTTGTCGAAGGGCGCGGGACAGCGTGGGCGCTGACGCCGGCCGGCCTCGCCGAAGCGCGGCGCCTCGGCGGCGGGCACGCCACCACCGCCTGAGCCCGTGACGCCCCAGCTCGAAATCCAGCTTATCACAGCAGTAACGGCAGCAGCGTGCGCGCTCGTCGGCGTGTTTCTCGTCTTGCGGCGGTCGGCGCTCCTCTCGGACGCGATCAGCCACGCAATTCTGCCCGGCATCGTCGTCGCGTTCTTCTGGACCGGCTCGCTGTCCTCTCCCCTGCTCCTCGTCGCCGCCGCGGCGACGGGCGTGCTGACGGTCGCGGCCATCGAGGCCGTCGGGCGGACGCGGCTCGTCCGGCAGGACGCGGCGATCGGGCTCGTCTTTCCAGCCCTGTTCTCGGTCGGCGTCGTCCTCATCGCCCGGTTCGCGAGCGATGTCCACCTCGACACCGACGCGGTCCTGCTCGGCGACCCCGCGTTCGCGTGGATCGAGCGGCTCGATGTCGGCGGGCGGGACTGGGGCCCGCTCGCGCTGTGGCGGATGGGCGTCGTCCTCGCGGCCGTCGTGCTGTTCCTCGGCGTGTTCTACAAGGAGCTCAAGCTGACGACGTTCGACGCCGCCCTCGCCGCCGCCCTCGGGTTCGCCCCGGCCGCGCTCAACTACGCCTTCGTCGCCGTCGTCTCGGTCGTCGCCGTCGGCGCGTTCGACGTCGTCGGGTCGATCCTCGTCGTGGCGCTCATGGTGGCCCCGCCAAGCGCGGCCCTGCTCCTGAGCGACCGGCTCCCGCGCGTGCTCGGGCTGGCGACGCTCATCGGGGTGGCGAGCGCGCTCGGCGGGTACGCGCTCGCCCGGGCGCTCGATGCCAGCATCGCCGGGTCGATGGCGGTCGTGGCGGGTCTGTTGTTCGGGCTCGCCGTCGCGTTCGCGCCCGGACGCGGGCTCGTCGCGCAGGCCCGGCGGCGGGCCCGGCAGCGCGTCGCGTTTGCCCAGCGGATGCTCCTCGTCCACCTGCTCCACCACGAGGGCACGCCCGAGGCGGACCGCGAGTGCCGCGTCGAGCACCTTGAGGAGCACCTACACTGGGCACGCCCGTTCGCCGCCCGGGCGGTCCGAGCGGCCGAGCGGCGGGGTGCTGTCGAGCGGTCCGGCCCGCGCCTGTCGCTCACGACGGCCGGACGCGAGGCGGCCCGCCGCGCGATGGTCGACTAGGGCACCTTTTCCCGGTCACGCGCCGTTCCATTGACGGCCGCGTCGCGGCGCCCGTATCCTCCCTGCCCCCAGCGGATTTCCCCATGCGCCCGACCGCGTACGCTCTCGTCCTGTTCGTCGCCCTCCTCGCCGCGCCCGCCCGCGCGCAGTTCCGCGACGAGACCTCCGCACGGCCGGCCCCCATCGCGCTTACGGACGGGCCGTCGGCCCCGGGTGGGCTGAACCTCGGGCGCCTCTTCAACGCGCAGACGCTCCAGCTCAGCCACCAGGCCGAGTTCTCGACGACGACCGGCGGGGCCGGCACGCTGGGCCTCGGCGTCTACACGACGAGCCTCCAGTGGCAGCCGTCATCGCGGCTCGCGGGCCGCGTGGACGTCGCCGTCGCCAAGAACCTGTTCGCCTCGGGGCCGCTCGGCGGCGCCCTCGGCCAGAGCGACGCGCCGCAGATCTACCTCCGCAACGCCGAGATCGCCTACCGGCCGACGGCCAACAGCGTCCTGCACCTCAGCATCCAGCAGAGCCCGTACGGCTCGTACGCGAGCCCGTATGGCTACTCGACGGGCACCGGCAGCCGCTACGGCGACCCGTTCGGGAGCCGGACCGGCTTCAGCGCCAGCGTCGGGTCGGCCGGCTCGGACCGCCTCTTCTTCCGCGACGCACCGCTCGGAGGCCAGTAGGTGACACGCCCGGCCCTGACGAACGGATTGCTGACGGTCGCGCTCGTCGCAGGCGGCCTGCTCGTCGCCGCGCTCGTGTACGGCTTCGCGACGCGCGCGCTGACGCCGCGGACCGTCCCTGAGCGCACGGAGGCGGTCGTGGACACGTCGGGGCAGGCCCGAGCCCTCGCCGCGGCCCGCGCACTCATCACCGTGGACGTGCGCAACGGCGCCGGCGTGAACGGCCTCGCGGCCCGCGTACGGACGCTCCTGCGCGCGCGCGGCTTCGACGTTCTCGAAGTGGGCACGGGCGCCGCGGCCGACTCGACCGTCGTTACGGTCCGCAACGGGACGCCGGCCGATGCGGCCCACGTCGCCGGCGCGCTCGGGTTGCCTCGGACACGCGTCGTCGGGGACACCACCCGAGACGAGAACGCCGCGACCGTCTCCGTCACGCTCGGGCGCGACTACGCCCGGTTCGGCCCGCTCCGCGACCTCGACTAGGCCCGGACGGAGCCCCACACCGTTTGCATCGTACCCTGCTTCCAGACATCTTTCTTCCCGCTCGAATGACTCAGGACACCGACACGCCCGTCCGCGCCCCGCGCACCGGCCCCACCCCCGGCCACGAACTCGCCCGCCTCGCCGTCGACGCGGCGCTCGACAAGAAGGCCCTCGACGTTGCCGTCATGGACCTGCGCGGTATCTCGGGCGAGGTCGATTACTTCGTGCTCGCCACCGGCGAGTCCGACCTCCAGATCCGCGCCATCGTGGACTCGGTCGTGGACCGCCTCCGCACCGACGTAGGCGAGCGGCCCCTCCACCGCGAGGGCCAGCCGGGCTCGTCGGGCTGGATCGTGCTGGACTACTTCGACCTCGTCGTCCACGTCTTCACGCCCGAGCTGCGCTCGCGGTACGACCTGGAGCGCCTGTGGGGCGACGCGCCGATCAACGTCGTCTCGGACGAGCACCCGGACTCGCCCATCCTCCGCGGCGAGGCATGACCCGCCAGGCCGTCCTGCTCGCGCCCGCTCTGCTCGGCCTGCTCACGCTCGCCGCCTGCTCGGGCGGCACGCGCACGACGGCCGACCAGCGCTACGGCACCCGGCAGGACGGGTGGGGGCCAGACGGACGCGAGACACTCCTCATCGCTCCTCCAGCGGACTCGTCGGGCTTTTTCACCTACCCCGCCGTCGTGGACTCCGTCGCGGTCCGCGCGGCGACGCCAGGTACGCCGGGTGAGGCCGTCGGCGTCGAGGTGCTTATCAAGGGTGCCTTGCCGGAT
>DASVSE010000468.1:0-2700 GCA_036388235.1 Rubricoccaceae bacterium
GGCTGGACCTCTCGGTCCACCACGCCGTCGGGCACGACGTTGCGGGCCGGCGGCGCGTGCTCGCCTGGAACGACGTGACGTGGGTCGACGTCGGCGACGCCGGCATCGATGTCGTCGGGCGGAGGATGGGGCGGCGTGTGCGCTTCGTGCTGCCGCCACAGTTTCCGGACCACGCGCACGTCGGGCACCGCGTCGTGCGCTACGCTGAGGCCTTCGGGCGGCCCGTGTTCGTCGATGGCCGGCCGGCCGACGCGCTCGACATCGGCCCGCTGCGGCAGATTCTCGACGGCCCACCGGTTCGCGCGTAGCGCCTCAGGCGCCGGGCGCGAGAAAGGCGCGGATCTCGTCGGCTCGCGCCTCGACATCCGCCTCGCCGAGGGCGACGAGGCGCTCGATGTAGGCACGGTCGAAGAGGAGCATCGAGAGCCAGTCCGGGCTCCGCTCGGCACCCGCGCGCCCGAGCGCGACGCGCATCGACGGCGGTAGCTGCGGCTCATAGCCGCCGGCGAGCCGCGCGAGGTCCTCGGACGGGCGGATCACGAGCAGATCCACGGGCCGGAAGCCGCCGTGCGTGGCGGGGGGCAGACTCGCGAGCAGGTCGTTGATGCGGCGGAGGGTACGCGCGTCCTGTTCCAGCACGTCGAGGAAGACGGCGTTCATGAGGACCCCGAGGACGCGGCTCGCCGGGGGGTACACGTCCGACGGTTCGGCCGACGAGGCCGCCGCGCGCGTGTTGACCGACAGAATGCGGTCGGCTCCGAGACGGAGCGCCGGAGAGAGCGGGGCCGTGAGGCGGATGCCGCCGTCGCCGTACCACGCGCTCGACTCGTCGTCGTCTTGGACGGCCACGGCGGGAAAGAAGAACGGCAGCGCCGCCGAGGCAAGCACGTGCTCGGGACGGATGCGGGTGCGGACGAGGCCCGGCAGGTCGGGCGGGCCGCCCTCGACCCACGTGACCGACTGTCCCGTGTCGTACGACGTTGCCGTGATGGCCAGTCCCCGCACGTGTCCCGCCGCGAGGTTGTCGCCGATGCGGGCGATGGGCGCGCCGAGCGGCCCGAGGTGCTCGGCGACGAACGCATGGAGCGGCGTCGTGTCGAGAAAGCCCCCTTCGGCAGGCGGCTCGGGCGCGGCCGGCCGCCGGACAAACCGCGCGAGCGTCCCGGCGACGCCGGGGCGGTCGAGGCGGAACACGTGCTCGGCGCGGAGGTCGTGCCAGACGTCGGTCAGGCCAGCCGTTGCCGTGTCGAACGGCAGGTGCGCGCTCGCGGCGAGGAAGGCCGCGTTGAGGCCACCGGCCGATACGCCGGTGAGCAGGTCCGGGCGGAAGCCCGGGGCCACACGGGCGAGGCCGCGAAGGACGCCCGCCTGGTAGGCCGCACGAGCGCCGCCGCCGGTGAGCGCCAGCGCCGTTCCCCCGCCGGAGGCCGTCGGTGTCGGGGCGGGGTCGTCAGGCGCGCCGCTCTCGGCCGTGCCGAAAAGGCGTGCAAACAGGCCGGGGGCCCGGGGCGGAGTCGACATCAGAGCGGAGGGCGGGACGCCTCAGACTACGCGCCCCGCTGCCCGTGCCCGGCGCTCGCCGCGCCTAGGCGCGGATGCCCTGGCTGAGGGCGTCCGTCAGCGACTGCCGCGTGAACGGCTTCGAGATGTACTCGTCGAAGCCCGACTCGAGCAGGCGCTCGCGGTCGCCGGGGAGCGCATAGGCCGTCAGGGCGACCGCGAACACGTCGGCGTAGCCGTCGAGCGAGCGGGCGACGCGCAGGATGTCGGTGCCGGTCTCCTTGCCGCCGAGGTTGATGTCCAGCACGAGACCGCGGAAGCGCGTCTGCGCCATCGCCGTGAGCGCCGAGCGGGCGTCGCCGACCGCCGTGACGGCGTAGGCACCGCGCAGGATGCGGTCGAGCAGGACGCGCGTGTCGAGGTTGTCCTCAACGACGAGAATCGGCAGGCGCGCGTCGCCCTCCTCGACCGGCGGTGCGGTCTGCTCGGGAACGGCGGGACCGTCGGAAGGGGGTCCGTCGGCCGGCGGTTCGGCGCGGGCGGGGCGGACGATCATCACCGGCGGTCGGCCTCCAGCTGCGGGGTCGACGGGCCACGCCGGGCGTGGGGCGTCGGGCAGGACCGGGCTTGGCGCGGATGCCTCAGCGTCTGCCGGCGGCTCGGCCACCGCGATGGCCTCAACCGCCGGGTTGGAGGCCGGGGGTGCGACAGACCACTCTACCTCGGCCGGAGCCGGCTCGCTGCTCGGCGGGGTCGGAGCAGGCGGTGCAGACGGGGTTCGAGACGAGGTGAAGCGGAAGTCGAACATGGCGGTCGGGGCGGGAGCGGCCGGAAGAGACGGCGAATGGGGGGAGGCCTGCAAAGCGAGTGCCACAGTGGGCGCCCGGTCCGGGGCGGGGGGAATCGGAGACCGATTCGACGGCGCCGTCGAAGGAAAATCGGATGGACACGCGGCCCGAGGCGCCTCGCGAATCGGCCTGTCGACGCGGGGCGCGGGCGCCATCGGGCGGTCTGAGTCAGTCCGAGGCAGCGTTTCCAGAGGCGCCGATGGAACAGCCGCTGGCGCCTCCGGACGTACGTCAGCAGGGACCGAAGCGGCCTCTACGGGACTGGAGGGCAGCGCGGGGAACGTCACGGTGAACGTCGAGCCCCCGGGGCGCTGGCTCTCGACGGCGACCTGGCCGCCCATGAGGCGCGTCA
>DASVSE010000469.1:0-2395 GCA_036388235.1 Rubricoccaceae bacterium
AGGCGGACCAGCCTCCCGGCCGAGCCAGACGCTCAGCGCGGCCACGGAGGCTAGCGTCACGATGCCGACGGCGGCAAGAAGAACCGGACGCGGCCGGCGCGCCGTATGGGTTGTCGGTGAGAGAGAGCGAGCGGGAGCCGCGACACCACCCGTCAGCCGGTCTGCCGTCTCCGTCTGGCCGCAGTGCGCGCCGCCGAGCACGGCCCACGTCTCGGCGAGCATTGCCGTCCCGCACGCGGCGCACACCACGGCGACATCGCCGGGCTCGAAGGCGCGGCCCGCCACGGGGTCAACGCGGTGCTCAGACAGGAACGCCGCGTCGGCGTCGGCGCTCAGCCGGTGGGCTCGCAGGGCCATGGTGAGGCGTCGTAGCGTGTGACCGTGATCAGCTCTGGACTCTGGGCCGAAGCGTCGTCGTGACGTCATGTGCCACGAGCCGCACCTGCCGGTTCTGCAGCCGAGGCAGCGGGATGTCCACCGCGAGCCGCTGACGGACGAATGTGGTGCTGCCGTCCGAGAAATCGAGCGCGAGGTCCTCGAACTCGCCGGTGTAGTCGTAGAACGGTGCCCGGGTGAAGGTCAGCGTCGGCGCGATGTAGACGGCCTCGATGCTGTCGTCGCCACCGCCGATCCGGATCTCGCCGGGTGCGCGCACGACGACGCCGTCGTGGCGGACGTAGCCGATCTCCCACGTGGCCGAGCGGGAGTCGTTGACCTGGCCGCGCACGTCGCCGCCAGTGTCGGTCAGCCGCATGGAGGTCTGGACGCGGTAGACGGCGTCAATCTGGACGGAGGCGTAGGTGGGGTCGCCGTCAAGGGCGAAGGCCGTGTCGAGCGGGACATCGACGGCACCGGTTTCCCACGTGCCGGTGAGGGCGGCCGGTGGGCCGTCGTCCTCCGGTTGGACGAGGTCGCAGCCGGCGACGAAGAACGACAGGACGAGCACTGCGGCGAAAGCCGGACGGAAAGCGGTGAGCATCGAGACAGCGAAGGAGGTGTGGGGTCGTCAGGCGCGCAGGATAACACGGATCGTGGTCATTGACACCGATAATGTGTAGACCCGTGCTGCCCTCCGTCGGGACGTTCGGCGGATGGAGCACGACCGGTCCGACGAGCACAACGACGCCCTTGCCCGTCTGGCGCTGGCCCGTCTCGGGGCGGCTGTCCGCGCGCGCCGCCGTGTGGCAGGGCTGTCGCAGGAGGGGCTGGCGGAGCGTTCGGACCTACACCGCAACTATGTCGGCGGGGTCGAGCGCGGCGAACGCAACGTGGGCTACCTGAACCTGCTGGCGCTGGCACGGGGACTCGGGTGCGTCCCGGCGGTCCTCGTCGCGGAAGCGACGCCGGACGCATCCTCTGAGACAGACGCGGTCGGGTAGGCCGGCAGGAGAAATCGCCGAGCGGCGGTCAGCGGCTGTCGAGCGGGCTCGTGACACCGCGCACGCCCCGGTTGAGCACATGCGTGTAGATCTCCGTCGTCCGGACGTCCTTGTGGCCGAGCAGCTCCTGGACCGTCCGGATGTCCGCGCCCCGCTCCAGCATGTGCGTCGCGAACGAGTGCCGGAACGCGTGCGGGCTGACCGGCTTCTCGATCCCCGCCGCACGCGCCGCGTGTCGCACTGCCTTCTGGACCGGCGACTCCGAGAGATGGTGCCGGCGGAGAACGCCCGTGCGCGGATCGATGGCCGTCGCGGTTGCCGGGAAGACGTACTGCCAGCCCGTCTCGGTCGCGGCGTTGGGGTACTTGTGCGCGAGCGCGTGCGGCAGGTGGACCGCGCCGCAGCCGTCGTCGAGGTCGCGGCGGTGCAGCCGGCGGACGCCCTCGATCTGGTCGCGGAGCGCGTCCTCGACCGACGACGGCAGCAGGGCGATGCGGTCACGGTCGCCCTTGCCCTCCCGGACGACGAGGTGCGCCCCAGACGTCCCGGACGTGCCGCTCGCGAACTGGACGTCCTTGACGCGCAGCCGGAGGCCCTCCAGCAGGCGCAGTCCCGAGCCGTAGAGCAGCTGCGCGACGAGGCGCTGCGTGCCGTGCATCCGCGAGAGGACCGCCTCGACCTCCTGACGCGTGAGCACGACCGGCAACCGCTTCGGCCGCTTGGCGCGGGGGAAGGCAAGGGCGGTGCCGAGCGGCGTGCCGAGGACGGCGTCGTAGAGGAAGAGCAGCGCCGCGAGCGCCTGGTTCTGCGTCGACGCCGCGACGTTGCGGCCTTCGGCGAGGTAGGCGAGGAACGCGGCGACCTCGGGCTCGCCCATGCCGGCGGGGTGTCGGGGCTGCCCGGCCGCGTCTCGGTGGAACAGGCAGAAGCGCCGCGCCCAGGAGGCGTAGGCGGCCTCGGTGCGGATGGAGTAGTGCCGGATGCGGCAGGCGGAGCGGACGGCGTCGGGCAGACGC
>DASVSE010000470.1:0-4529 GCA_036388235.1 Rubricoccaceae bacterium
GATTGAGCCGAACGACCACGCGATCTGGCTCGACGTCCGCGCCATCCAGGCGCACATGCGCCAGGGGACCCACAAGACGAAGGAGCGCGCCGAGGTCTCCAAGTCGACCCGCAAGCTGTACCGCCAGAAGGGGACGGGGAACGCCCGTGTCGGCTCGGCGAAGAGCCCGACCCGCAAGGGGGGCGGGACCATCTTCGGGCCGCGCCCGCACGAGTACAACGTCCGCGTGAACCGCAAGACGAAGCAGCTCGCCCGCCGCTCCGCGCTCGCCTACAAGATCACCGCCGGGACGCTCCGCGTGATGGAGAACCTCACGCTCGACGCGCCCCGCACGAAGGACGTCGTGGCGGCGCTGAAGGGCAACGGGCTGACGGGCAAGGTCCTCGTTCTTACCAACGGGCTCGACGACACGCTCTACCGCTCGGCCCGGAACGTCCCCGGGGTCGCGGTCTGCGACGCCGCCCAGGCGTCCACGCTCGACCTCATGAAGGCCAAGACGATCCTCCTCCAGGAGGGCGCCGTCGAGGCCCTCGCGTCCGCGCTCCGTTCATCGTCCTCGTCGGACGTCCAGGCCGGCTCGGGCGACGCCGCCACCACCGAGGCCTAGGCCGCACCCGAGAACACGATGAACCAGATCCTCATCGCGCCCATCCTGACCGAGAAGTCGACCCGGCTCCAGGAGGAGGGCCGCCACTACTCGTTCCGCGTCGCGACCACGTCGAACAAGATCGAGATCCGGAAGGCCGTCGAGGCCCGGTACCCCGGCATCGAGATCAAGGAGGTCCGGACGATGGTCGTCCGCGGCAAGCGCCGCCGGCAGATGACGAAGCGCGGGCTCGTCAAGGGCCGCCGGCCGTCCTACAAGAAGGCCGTCGTCACGCTCCGCACGGGCGAGATCGACCTCTACGAAGCCGTCTAGAACGGCCCCACGTACACTCAATCGGGGCGCAAAGCCTGCCTAGCGGCTCGCACGTAAGCCCCCTCCACCGATGGCAATCCGCAAGCTCAAGCCGAACACGCCAGGCCAGCGCCACCGCTCGGTCTCGGAGTTCGAGACGATCACGACCGACACGCCGGAGAAGAGCCTCCTCGCACCGGTCAAGCGCACCGGCGGCCGGAACAACAACGGCCGCATCACGACGCGCCACCAGGGCGGCGGCCACAAGCGCCGCTACCGGATCATCGACTTCAAGCGCGACAAGACCGGCATCCCGGCCCGCGTCGCGACGATCGAGTACGACCCGAACCGGTCCGCCCGCATCGCCCTCCTCGTCTACGCCGACGGGGAGAAGCGGTACATCATCGCCCCCGACAAGATCGTGGTCGGCCAGACGGTCGTCTCGGGCCCGGACGCCGCGCCGGACCTCGGGAACGGGCTCCCGCTCGCCAACATCCCGCTCGGGACGCAGGTCCACGCCATCGAGATGAAGCCGGGCAAGGGCGCCCAGCTCGCCCGCTCGGCCGGGACGTACGCGCAGCTGACGGCCCGCGAGGGCAAGTTCGCGACGCTCAAGCTCCCCTCGGGGGAGATCCGCCTCGTCCCGTCCCAGTGCATGGCGACGATCGGGACGACGTCGAACCCGGACCACATGAACATCGAGATCGGGAAGGCGGGCCGGAGCCGCTGGCTCGGCATCCGGCCGAAGACGCGAGGCGTCGCCATGAACCCGGTCGACCACCCGATGGGCGGCGGCGAGGGGAAGGCCTCGGGCGGCCACCCGAAGAGCCCGACCGGCGTGCCGGCGAAGGGCTACAAGACCCGCAAGAAGCGCAACGCCTCCGACCAGTACATCGTCCGCCGCCGCAAGGCCAAGAAGTAACCGACTATGGCACGCTCGCTCAAGAAAGGCCCCTACGTGTTCTACAAGCTCGCCCGCAAGGTGGACGAGATGAACGGCGGCGGCAAGAAGCGCGTGATCAAGACGTGGAGCCGCGGCTCCATGATCACGCCGGACATGCTCCAGCACACGTTCGCCGTCCACAACGGGAAGCTGTTCATCCCGGTCTACGTGACCGAGAACATGATCGGCCACCGGCTCGGGGAGTTCGCCCCGACGCGGACGTTCCGCGGCCACGTGGCCGGCAAGAAGGACCGCCGCCGCTAACCCCCCGCGCGGGTCCGCCCGCGTCGCGCGCGCCGTCTGAAACGCACCCCTGCAGGCCACACGGCCTCGGGGTGAACACGGACCGCGGCACGCGCAACAGCCAAACACTCCAATGGAAGCACGCGCCAAGCGGAAGTACATCCGCTCCAGCCCCCGCAAGATGCGGATCGTGGCCGACGTCGTTCGCGGCAAGAATGTCGCCGACGCCCTCCGGACGCTCCACTTTCTGCCCCAGAAAGCCTCGCGCCCGATCGAGCTGACCATCCAGTCGGCCGTCGCCAACCTGGTCGACCAGAACGACGAGGCCCGCATCGACGTGGATGCCCTCGTCCTCAAGACGATCCAGGTCGACGAGGCCCCGTTCCTCAAGCGCTTTATCCCCGTCTCGCGGGGCCGGGCCCACCCGATCCTGAAGCGTTCCAGCCACCTCACCGTCGTCGTCGGAACTCCGGCGGACGCCTAACCCACAGCACCATGGGACAGAAGACCAACCCCATCGGCTTCCGGCTCGGCGTGATCCGCGGCTGGGACTCGAACTGGTACACGGACGGATCCTTCGCCGACAAGATTGTCGAGGATGAGGAAATCCGCCGTTACCTCGACGCGCGCCTCAAGCGGGCGGGCCTCTCGCGGACCGTTATCGAGCGCACGCCGAAGCGCGTCATCCTGACGCTGCACACGTCGCGCCCGGGCGTGATCATCGGCCGCGGTGGTACCGAGGTCGAGAAGCTCCGCGCGGAGCTTCAGAAGATCACGGACAAGGACATCCAGATCAACATCAACGAGATCAAGCGGCCCGAGATCGACGCGACGCTCGTCGCGCAGAACATCGCGCAGCAGCTCGAGGGACGCGTCTCGTACCGCCGAGCGATGAAGATGGCGCTTGCGTCCGCGATGCGGTCTGGCGCGCAGGGCATCCGCATCCGCCTAGGTGGCCGCCTCGGCGGTGCCGAGATGGGCCGCGTCGAGCAGTACCTCGAGGGCCGCGTGCCGCTCCACACGATGCGCGCCGACATCGACTATGCCGAGGCGACCGCGTTCACGGTCCAGGGCACGTCGGGTGTGAAGGTGTGGATCTTCCACGGTGAGGTCATCGGCAAGCCGGACCTCTCGCCGAACGCAGCCGCTCAGCGCCAGCAGAGTGCTGCGCCGCAGCTTCCGGAGCGCCGTCGGCGCGAAGGCGGCGAAGGCGGCGGTGACCGTGGTCGTGGCGGGCGTGACGGCGGCGGCCGCGACGGCGGCCGTGGTGCCGGCGGCGCAGGCGGTGCCGGCCGTGGCCGTGGCGGCGCCGGTGGCGGTGCAGGCGGCGGTGCCCGTGGCGGCGCTGGCGGCGGCCGACGCTAACCCTTCTGAGCCTTACGAACCGTCCGGCGGGCACGCCCGCCGGACCCCAGACCTGACCGATTATGTTGATGCCGAAGCGGACCAAGTTCCGCAAGATGCAGAAGGGCCGCGTGACGGGGCTCGCCCACCGTGGGTCACGGATCGCCTTCGGCGACTACGGGATCAAGTCGCTCGACGCAGGCTGGCTCACGAGCCGCCAGATCGAGTCCGCCCGTATCGCCATGACGCGCTACATGAAGCGCGTCGGCAAGGTGTGGATCCGGGTCTTCCCGGACAAGCCGATCACCAAGAAGCCGGCCGAGACCCGAATGGGCAAGGGCAAAGGCTCGCCCGAGTATTGGGTGGCCGTCGTCAAGCCGGGCCGCATTCTCTTCGAGATCGGCGGTGTGCCCGAGGACATCGCCCGCGAGGCGCTCCGCCTCGCCATTCAGAAGCTTCCGCTCCAGGCCAAGTTCGTCATGCGCCCCGAACTGACCCCGGTCGGCCTCCCGGTCGAGACGGAAGCCGATGCGGACGTCCCGACAGGTGCCGCCGACGAGTTCGACACGACGACGGCGACCACGAGCGACGCTGCGACGAGCGCCGCCTGACTCCCTGCTCTGCACGCGTGCAGGGCTTATCCGACCTGACCATGAAGACCAGCGACATCCGCGCCCTCTCGGAGAGCGAGATCGAGCAGCGCATCGCCGAAGAACAGCGCGACCTCACCGACCTCCGCTTCCGCCGGGCCGTAGCCGGACTGGAAAACCCGATCGTCCTGCGCGAGAAGCGCCGCGACATCGCCCGCATGAAGACGGTCCTCGCCCAGCGGGCGGACCCGCTCGGCGGCGAGACCGAGGCGCCCGCCGGCGCGTGAAGGTTCGGCGCGGTCAGGGAAACCCTGAACGCTCTGACTGAACCTTCACGCCCGATAGGCTATCCTCATCGGCTCCGGCGGCCCGACCCCGCCCGCGGCGCAGGCCGCACAGCACATCCGTAGTTGGTGAGGTCACGGCTCACCAAGCGACCAACCCCCATGGCAGAAGACACGACCGCCCCGGCGGCAGAGGCCCCGGTGCGGAGCGCGCGCAAGCAGCGCGT
>DASVSE010000471.1:0-2463 GCA_036388235.1 Rubricoccaceae bacterium
CGACCTTGTCCGCAAGGTCGTCGTAGCTCATCGCCCCGACGGCCGTGTGGCGCACGATGCCGTCCCCGTCGAGGATCATCGTGATCGGAATCGCCCCGCCGACGAACGGGTTGAGCTGCGTCGTGAGGTCCGTCTTGCCGGTGTAGACGTACGACGGCTCCGAGACGCCGTGCTCGTCCAGGAACGCCCGCACGGCCGGCAGGTCGCGCGCCTCGTCCAGCGACACGAACCGCACCTCGACCCCGTCGTCGGCGTGCTCGGCGTCGTAGCGGACGAACGTCGGAAACTCGGCCCGGCACGGCCCGCACCACGTCGCCCAGAAGTTCAGGACCACGGCCTCCTTGCCCAGCCCCGCCACGCTCTCCACGAGCGCGGACCCGTCGGCCACCTCGACAATGTTGGACGGCGCCGCAGGCGCAGCCGGCGTCGAGCCAGCCCCGCAACCGGCGAGCGCAACGAGCGGAAGGGCGAGAACGAGTCTGGTCATCAGAGTCAGGGGATGCGCTGGATCGGGGCCAACTCGTCCGCGGCGAGCGCGTCGGCAGGGATAAGGCCCCACGCCACGACGCCGTCGTCGGAGCGCGGGTCCAGCAGGGTCACGGCAAGCAGGCCGAGCGGGCCGTCGGTGGGGACGAGCAGGGACGCAGCAAGACGCGGCGGCGATCCGGCCTCGCCCGCGATGGCCACCCACGCACCGGCTGCCTCCTGGCCGGCCGCGTTCGGGTTCTGCCGCGGCGCCGTCCGGACGCTGTCAACGCGGTAGCCCTCGCGCGCCGTGCCCCACACAAACCCGAGCGTGTACGGCACGCCGTGCGCGTCGAGCAGCTCGCGAATCGCGTCCTGCCACGGCCCGTACGTCACGACGTACGTCTGCGGCGCCCGCGTCGTCTCGGCCGCGCGGAAGCGGATCACGGCCGGCATCGTCTCCCGGAAGGTCTCGCCCGTGTTGCGCCGCATCGGCTCGCCCGAGACCGGGTTGGCCAGCGTGTCGACCCGCCCCAGGAGAATCTCGACGGGCTCGGGCAGCGCCTCGAACGCGAAGCGGACGGCGATGTCGCGGCCTGTGATGCGCTCGCGGTCCGCCGCCTCCGTGGTTCGCCGGACGTGCGACGCCTCGCGCCACACCTGCTCCGCAATCTCCTCGACGAAGCGCCGGCTGGAGCGGACGCGCGTCTCGAACGGGTCGTAGCTGTACGATTCCGAGAGGATCCCGTAGCGCCCGCGCAGGCCGGCGTAGTTGGCCGAGTAGCGCGCCTGCGCGCTGTACGAGTACCACCCGCGCGGCGCCGTCGCGGGCTCACCGAAGGCGCCCGGGACGTTGCCGTAGTGATAGGCGAGCGGCCCGCCCGAAGCGGCGAGGCGCTCGGAGATCTGCGGCAGCCACCGGCCGAACAGGTCGGCCGAGATCGCCGCCGGCGTGTCCGGGTGCAGGCCCGGCGCGTACGTCAGGCCGTACGCCATCGGCGTCCCGTCCGTCGTGTGCAGGTCCACCACGACGTGCGGGTCGTAGTCCCCCATGGCGCCGACGAGCGCTCGGGTTTCGGGTGCGGCAAGCTTGGCGAAGTCGCGGTTGAGGTCGAGGCCGGCCGCGTTCGGCCGCTGCCCCATCCCCGCAACCGGCCCGTACTGCAGCGGCCGATTATCGACGGCGACACGGTCATTCCCGTCGGCGTTGTAGATCGGGGCGATGAGCAGGACGAGGCTGTCGGCCCACGCGTCGTGGCGGCCGGCTGCGAGATCGCGGAGCAGGACCAGCATCGCCTCCTTGCCGTCCACCTCGCCGCCGTGAATGTTGGCGAAGACGAGCACGCGCGTCTTGCCCGTCGCCAGCACCGCCTCGGGCGTTGCGTCTGCGGCGCCCCACACGACGAGCGGGAGCGCGCGGCCCTCGGGCGTCATGCCGAACGTCGTCCGGTGCCGGCGGGCATCGGGCGGGAGCGCGTCGGCGTGCGTGGACGTCTCGCGGAAGCCCGAGGCCTCAGCGCGCGTGAGCGGTCCGGGCGAGCGGTCACCGGCGTCCATCCCGGGCGGGCACTCCCCGTCGCGGTGGAGGCGGCAGTCACCCACGTCGCGGGACAGGGCGCAGCCCGAGAGGACGAGCGTCGTGAGCAGGGCGAGCGCGCGCGTCATAGCCGGTCCAGCGAGGTCCACGCGACGGGCGCCGGTGCGGTGTCGAGGACGGCCGTCTCAGGCGGCGTCGGCGCGGGCTCGGCCGGCGTGGCCGCGGTGGGAGCGGAGCGTGAGGGAGCGTCGAGCGCTGCCGTGATTTCGGCGGCGGCGGCGGCATAGTCGACCGCGCCGCGCAGCGTCGCGCGGACGTCGAAGACCGTCCGGCCGTCGTGTGTCGTCGTCGCGAGCGACGACGAGGTTCGGATCGGCGTCTGGAGCACCGCGTCCCCGTACTTCTCGCGCAGGTACGCCGCGTAGCGCGTGTGGCGCGTGAGGCGCGCGTCGACCTGCGTG
>DASVSE010000472.1:0-5827 GCA_036388235.1 Rubricoccaceae bacterium
GTCTCGGGCCGCGTCGTCGCGACGGCCAGCGACTCACCGGTCTCGTTCCCCTCGGTGTCCACGACCGGGTAGCGGACGGTCCACAGCGAGCCCGGCCGCTCGACGTTGTCGACCTCCTCGTTCGAGAGGACCGTCTGGTTGTCGGGGTCCCAGTTCACGAGGTAGTCGCCGCGGTAGACGAGGCCCTCCTCGTAGAGCCGCACGAACGTGTGCTGGACGGCGCGCGAGAGGCCGTCGTCCATCGTGAAGCGCTCGAAGCGCCAGTCGCACGAGTCGCCGAGGCGGCGCTTCTGCTCTAGGATGGCCCCGCCGTACTCGGCCTTCCAGGTCCAGACGTGCTCCAGGAAGGCCTCGCGGCCGATCTCCTTGCGCTCGATGCCTCGCGCGCGCAGGTCGCGCTCGACGACGTTCTGGGTCGCGATGCCGGCGTGGTCCATGCCCGGAATCCAGAGCGCCTCAAAACCGCGGGCGCGGTGGTACCGGATGAGCAGGTCCTGAACGGTGTCCTGTAGCGCGTGGCCCATGTGCAGCCGGCCCGTGACGTTCGGCGGCGGCATCGCGATCACGAACGGCTCGCGCTCGCCCGAGATCACGCGCTCGGGGTCGGCGTGGAAAACGCCGGCGGCTTCCCAGTAGCGGGACCATGTCGCCTCAACGGCCGAGGGGTCGTAGGGCTGGCCAGAGGGGACGGCGGCGGGCGTCTCGGGAGCGGACATCGGCATCGGCGGGGTGAGCCAGAAGCTACCGAGGCGGGCCGGGGAGGCGCGGTGAAGCGTGCGGCCGGGTCCGGGTGCAGAAAAGGAGTGCTCGGACCGCTCGACCAAGTGGTCATTCTCGCATAGAGGGCACACCCTCCTCCTGCGCCGATGCGCCCCTTTGTTTTTCTCCTCGCGGCGCTCGTCGTCACGTCCGGCATGTCCCCGACGGCGGCGTCACAGCCCATCCCTGCGCAGACGGCTCTGCTCCAGTCGCCCTCGCCGGCTCAGGGCGATTCGTTCGGTTTCCAAGTCGCCCTCACCAGTTCGACGGCATTCGTCAGTTCAAACGGCCCGGGTATCGCGGGGTCGGTGTTCGTGTATAACCAGACCGCTAGCGGCGCGTGGGCGTTCACGACGACGCTCCGGCCCGGCACGACAAGCGACGTCGGGTTCGGGGGCGCGATCTCGGCGTCTGGCGACCGGGTCGCCATCTCAGCGGCGATCGAGGTTTCGACCTTCGTCAGGCGCGGCGTGACGTACCTCTTCCGCCGCAACGCCCAGACGGGAGCGTGGGAGCAGGAGGCTCGGCTGGTGCCGGCGGAGTCCGAGCCCAACGATGCCTTCGGATCGTCGGTGTCTCTCGACGGCGACCAGCTCGCGGTGGGGGCTCCGCTCGTCGGGGCCGCGTACGTGTTCGCTGTAAGCACGACCAGCGGACAATGGGTCCAGCGCGCGCGGATCTTCGGCCCCAGCAGCGCCGACAGCCGGTTTGGCTCCGACGTCGGGATCGAGGATGGGCTCCTCGTGGCGAGTGCACCTCTGGAGGGCTACAACAACACCGCCGCGAACGGGGGCGCGGTCTACGTCTACCGCCGCAGCGCGGACACATGGACGCAGGAGACCAACCTCGTCAGACAGCCGGTCGCGGGCCAGCGCGTCCGGTCGTTCGCACTGAGAGATGGGGTGGTGCTGGTTACGAGGCCGAACGGGTCGGGTTCGACGAACAACACGGTCGCCGCGTACCGGTTCTCTTCGACGGCGGGCGGGTGGTTCCCGTTCGGCTCGTTCACCGTCCCGGCCCAGAACGGCAGTGGGTTCGGCTCGCGCATGGCGATCTCTGCCACCGGCCGCGTGCTGGTGGGCGCTGGGCTCGAGAACGGAGGAATCGGTGCGGCGTACGTGTTCGAGCCCGACGCCGCGAGCGGCTCCTACATGCAGACCGCGCGCCTCGTTGCGGCCGACCGGGCGTCCGGCGATGCGTTCGGATCTAGGGTCGCCGTTTGGGGCGACACCTACCTCGTCGGGGCGCCGGGCCGTGGAGAGGGCGGCGTGGGCGCGGCATTCGTGTTCGAAGCGCCTCGGCCGCCGCCCCCGCCGTCCGAGGTCCAGATCGTCCACGCCAGCGGCGCCATCCTCGGCCTCGGCCGCCTCGAGGTGTACCTCAACCAGCCCGCCACGTCGACGACGCCCGACGCCGTCGTCGGCTTCTTCGGTGGGTCGACGTTCCTCGCTGTCCCGGCCGGCCAGCCGCTCAACGTCCGCGTCCGGCCCGTCGTGCCGCCCCCGGCCCCGGGGCCGCGGGAGTACACGCTCACGTCGGACCCGCTCGCCAGCGGGCGGTACGTCGTCAACCTCGCCGGCATCCCCGAGGAACTCCTGGCGCAGTATGCCCCGAACCCGTCCGGTGTCTTGCAGAGGCTCCGGCTCCACGCGGCCCTGCTCGAAGCCCTCTTCCCCCGCGAGGCCCCCCTCGCCGGCGGGGTCCCGGTCGTCGTCTCCCACGCCGTCACCGACGCGCCGGCCTTGGACGTCGTCGTGGCCGAGACAGGCCAGACGCTCGCCGATGACCTCCCGTACGGCCAGGCCGGCCCCCCGACGACGCTCCCGGCCGGGACGCATCGCGTCGAGGTCCGCGACGCCGCGACGGGCGCGCTCGTGACGGCCGTCCGGTTCACGCTGGACGGGACCGAGACGGCGTTCCCACTTCTGATCGGCGGATTTCTCAACCCGTCGGCGAACCAGAACGGCCCGGCGCTCGCACTCACGGCAACCGACGAAACGGGTGCGTCAGACACCGGTGTCGTCGTGACGGGAACGGACGAGACGCCCGTCGCCGGCCTCGCGTTGTCGGTCCAGAACCCGGCCCGTGGGTCGGTCGCCGTCCGGTACACGCTCCCCGCCGCCGGCCCAGCCCGCGTCGCCGTCGTGGACGCACTCGGCCGGCAGGTCGCCGTGCTCTCCGACGGCGTGCACGCGGCCGGCCCACACGAAGCGCTCCTCAACGCGCGCGAGCTTGCTCCGGGGGTCTACGTTCTCCGGCTTGAGGGGACGGGCGAGCGCCTGTTCCGAACCGTCACCGTGGTCCGCTGACGCCCGCCAGGGCTCCAAGGAGGCTGTCGGCGCGCACGGCGCGGCGGTCGACGGCGGCGGCGGCGAGGCTGTCGCCGGCGGCGCGCCGCCGCGCATCGGCGAGGAGAGCGCGGGCGGCCGGGACGTCACCCGCGCGGGCGCGGGCCTCGGCTCGGGCGACGAGCGTGGCGGTCGTCCACGGGTGAACTGGCCCCCACGCAGCCGTCTGCACGGCAACGGCATGGCGCAGCAGGCGGTCCGCCTCGGCGTGCCGGCCGCGGCGGGCGAGAAAGGACCCGAGGGACGACTCCGCCACGCCCGTGTACGTGTGCTCCGGGCCCCGCGCGCGGGTGTAAATGGCCGCCGACTCGCGGAGGGCACGCTCGGCCGCGTCCGTCCGGCCCTGCGCTTCGTCGTGACGCGCGATGATGGAGAGAAAAGCCGCACGCGAGAGCGGCCCTTCAAGGTCCGGCGGGCCTGCGTCGGGGTGGCGATCCAGGACCCGGAGGCCCTCCTGCGCCAGAGCCGCAGCCTCGGCCCCGCGTCCTGCCCCTTGGACGAGCATGGACAGATCGCTGAGGCTTTCGACCAAGCCGTCCGGGTCGCCCGAGCGGCGGCGCGCGTCGAGGACGGCGCGGTAGATCCGCTCGGCATCGGCCGGGCGGCCCATCTGGTCGAGGAGGTAGGCCAGGTGGTGGCGGGCCATCAGCGTCTCGGGCGCCTCGGCGCCGTGGGCGCGCGTGGCAGCGGCGACGGCGGCGCGGTGGAGCGGGAGCGCGCGGTCGTAGTCCGCGAGGGCGCGGTAGACGCGGGCGACGACGTCGAGCAGGCGGGCCTGCACGGCCGGCTGAGCGTCCAGCGTGTCGATGCGGCCCGCACCGGCGTCGAGCACATCGCGCAGCGTCGTGCTCGCCCCGCCGGGGCCGCCGGGGTCGATGTCCAGAAAGACCGACTCCAGGACGGACGCGACCTGCTCGGCGCGGTCGCGCTCGCGGGTCACGCGGCGGTTCTGGACGCTCACGAGCACGGCCACCGAAACCAACGCCACCACGACGGCGGTCGCGGCGGCGATGGCCCAGCGGTGGCGCCGCACAAAGCGCCCGGCGACGTAGCGCGCCGTCCCGTCGCGGGCCAGCACGGGCCGCCCGTCGAGGTGCCGGCGCAGGTCGTCGGCGAGGGCGTCGACGCTCGCGTAGCGCTGCTCGGGCTCGGGGCGGAGGGCTTTCATCACGACCGCATCGAGGTCGCCGCGGAGCGCGCGCGCCGGCACCGCGGGGTCGGCCGCGGCGGACGGGCGGGCGGGCGGGCCGGCCTTGATGGCACGGGCGAGCGCGTCGGCGGTGCAGGCCGTGCCGACGTACGGGCGGACGCCGGCGAGCAGTTCGTAGAGCACGACGCCGAGTGCGTAGATGTCCGTCGCCGTCGTGACGGGCGCGCCGGCGAGTTGCTCGGGCGCCGCGTAGCCGGGCGTCATCGGGCGCGGGCCGTCGGCCGTGAGCGGGGCGTCGTCGGCGTCGGCCCCGATGAGCGTCGGGGCGAGCAGGTGCGCGACGCCAAAGTCCAGCAGCGTCACGCGGGGTGCGGCTTCGGCGCCCGTCGCGCCCGGCTCGCCATCGGCGACGAGGATGTTGGACGGCTTGAGGTCGCGGTGGACGACGAGGCGCCGGTGGGCATGGGCG
Organism: Rubricoccaceae bacterium; assembly: GCA_036388235.1. Taxonomy (GTDB): domain Bacteria; phylum Bacteroidota; class Rhodothermia; order Rhodothermales; family Rubricoccaceae; genus DASVSE01. The sequence goes on from DASVSE010000472.1 coordinate 4,727, forward strand.
ACGGCCTCGCACACCTGAAGGATCAGCCGGACGCGCGCCTCGGCCGACGCGCGGACGCGGGCGGCATAGTCCGTGATCGGCTCGCCCGGCACGAGGTCGAGCACGAGAAACGGCCGCCCGTCCGCCACCGACCCGCCGTCGAGCAGGCGCGCGATGCCGGGGTGGTCGAGCCCGGCGAGAACCGTTCGCTCCTGCGCGAAGCGCCGCACGACGTGGGCTGAGTCCATTCCCCGCCGGACGACCTTGAGCGCGACGGCCTGCGCGTGGACGCCGTCGGCACGGCGGGCGCGGTAGACGACGCCCATGCCGCCGGCCCCGATCTCGTCCTCGACCACCCACGGGCCGACGCGGGTCCCGGGCGCAAGGCCGGCCTCGCGGTCGCCGTCGTCGGCGAACAGGTCGAGGTGCGCCTCGACGATGAGCGTCTTGAGGTCGGCAAGCGGGACGTCGGCGGCCGCGTGGTCGGCGGCGAGCAGGGCCCGGACCTCGGCCGCGAGCGCGGGCTCGGCGCCGTCGAGCAGCGCCTCGGGGTCGGGGCTGTCGCAGGCGGCAGCGAAGAGCCGCTCGACGTCGGGCCAGCGGTCGGGGGGCAGCGGAGTCATCGGCGGGGAGCGGGATGACCGGAGAGCGTCACCCGCGGGTCAAACGAGCGGAGCAGCGGGTTACGAGGCGTCGTCGGGGTCGAGCACGGCCGCGAGCCGCTGCAAGGCCTCGTCGAGTGCCAGCAGGGCGTCCGCGCGGTCGGTCTGCCCGACGCGCTCGGCGACGCCCGTCGCGTCGAGCGAGACCCGCGGGGCGCCGCCGCCGCGCTTGTCCGTCCGCCGCGCGCGGGCCCAGTCCACGAGCAGCCGCCGCATGACGCTCGCTGCGACGGCGTAGAAATGGGCGCGGCCCTGCCACGAGACCTGCGTCGCGTCGGCGAGGCGCAGGAAGGCCTCGTGGACGAGGTCGGTCGCGGCGAGCGTATGGCCGTCGCGCTCGCGGGCGACGTAGCCGCGCGCGATGCGCCGCAGCTCGGCGTAGACGAGCGGCATCACGCGGTCGGCGGCGCGGCCGTCGCCGCCGGCGAGACTGTGCAGCAGGTGCGTGACGTCACCCCCG
>DASVSE010000473.1:0-1674 GCA_036388235.1 Rubricoccaceae bacterium
CGTCGGATCGCAGAGGCAAGCGCCGCCCGGTCCTCCGGGTCGGCGACGACGCCCGCGCCCGTTGCTTCGACGGCGGCGCGGAGCGGGACGATGCCCGATCCGGCGAGGACGGGCACGTCGGCCGCGGCGTATTCGAACAGCTTGTTGGGAAGCGAGAGGCGGACGCTCTCGGCCGTCGCCTCGAAGGCTGCCGCGCCGAGGTCGGCGTCGGGCGTGAGCACGAGCAGGGCCTCCGGCGGCGTGAACGGGACGACGTAGAATCTGCCCGGAAGGTGCTCGGCCGCGAGCGCGCGCAGGTCGGCCTCCTGCGGGCCTTCGCCGATCAGGACGAGGGTCGCCTCGGGCACGTCGGCGAGGGCGCGGACGAGGTGGGGCAGGCCGCGTCCGGCGCGCAAAAGACCCTGGTACAGGACGAGCGGCGTGGCCTCAGGCAGTCCGACGAGGCGGCGGAGCGCGCCGGTCCGCACGCCGCGCGGCGCGTCGCTGAGGTTGCGGACGACGACGGGCCGCGGGATGCGGCGTTCGGCGGCGAGGCGATCCGCGAGCGCGTCGTTGACCGTGAACACGACAGCGCAGCGCGGGGCGTAGCGCGCCTCGACGGCGGCCCACACGCGACCGACTGCCGGCCGTCCGGCGTCGAGCCCGGCATACCACTCGCGGGCATCATAGGCGAGGCGGGCACCGTGGGTGTGCGCCGCGGCAGTGGCGGCCGGCAGCACGTGGAGGTCGCTCGCGAGGATCACGCGTGCGGGCTGCGCGAGGGCCGCCGTCCGAACCGCCCGGTGAGCTGCGAGAAAGAGACGCGGCCCGCGCCCGGTCGGCATGGGGAGCGCGGTGTAGCGCACACCCGGGGGCAGTGCCGCGGCGTCGCGGGAAGTGCCGAACCCAACCGCGGCCACCCGGACGCCCATTGCGTCGAGGACGCGCAGCTGCCGCAGGGCCCGCGACGAGCCTGAAACGTCGCCGAGGTGCAGAAACAGCACGTCGGCCGGGGCAAATGCCGAAGGGGGCACGCGGGGTGTGGGGGTGGGAACGCCGGCGGGAGCGAGAGGAGTTCACCGGCCACCGCCGGTAAGCGCGGCCGTGCGCCCCGTAGTTTACACAGCCGCCTCCAAGCCCCCCGTGGCCCTCCGCCGCCTCCTGTTTACGCTCGCCGCTCTCGGAACCGTCGGCCTCATCGGATACCCGATTCTGAGGCCCGACGCGCCGCGCGTGCTCCCCGAGCTGCCGAGCCTTCCGGCGCAGCCCGAGGCCTCGCCGGCGGCTGTCGAGCCGATCGAACTGGGCGCGGGCGATGACACTGTCGAGCCCATCGCCGTGCCAGACTGGGAGGCCATCAACTCGCAGACGACGACCGTCGCGGAGCGTGTCCGCGAGTCGGTCGCCTACGTCGTCGTGACGCCCGAGGGCTCGGTCGGCGATCTCGGCTTCGAGGCAGCCGACTCCGAAGCCGGCTCGGGCATCATCCTTTCGCCCGACGGCTACCTCATCACGAATGCGCACGTCGTCGAGCGGGCGGGTCGTGTCGCGGTTCGCCTCACAGACCGCCGCGAGTACCAGGCCGAGGTCGTCGGGCGCGACCTGACGACGGACGTCGCCGTCCTGCGGCTGCTCGAAGCCCGCGGCTCTGGCCCGCTTCCTGTTGCGACGCTTGGCGACTCGGACGGGCTCGCG
>DASVSE010000474.1:0-3955 GCA_036388235.1 Rubricoccaceae bacterium
GCGCGCTGCTCGGGGAGAGCAGCGCATTCGTGGCGCGCAAAGCCGCCGCATGCCTCGCCGCCGGCCTCACCCCCATCCTGTGCGTCGGCGAGACCCTGGAGGAGCGCGACGGCGGGCAGGCAGAGGCGGTCGTCGTGGGCCAACTCATCGCATCACTCGACGGAGTGGACGCGCCCGGGGCGCTCGTCGTGGCCTACGAACCCGTGTGGGCCATCGGGACCGGCCGGACGGCGAGCCCAGACCAGGCGCAGGCCATGCACGCCGCGCTCCGGGCAGCGCTCGGGGAGCGCTTTGGCGAGACGGGCCGCGCCATCGGGCTCCTCTACGGCGGCAGCGTCAACGCGGGAAATGCCGCTGAGCTGTTCGCGCAGACGGACGTGGACGGAGCGCTCGTCGGCGGGGCAAGCCTGGACGCGGCAGCGTTTGCCGCCATCGTCACGGCCGCCGGCTAGTCCTTCTTGGCTGCTGGGGTCGATGCCGCGGCCGGTGCCGCTTTGGGTGCCGGCTTCGCCTCAGGCTTGGCTTCCGGCTTCGGCGCGGCCGTGCCCGTCTTCTGGGACGTTCGGTCGGACGACTCGCTCTTCGAGTCTTTCCGGACGTAGTCGGTGAGGTAGAACCCGGTGCCTTTGAACTGCAATCCGGCGCCGCCCGAGATGACGCGCACGACCGGTTGCCCGGTCTCAGGGTCCGTCGTCAGCGCGTCGTCCGTGATGCGCTGGAACACGTCGAAGATGGTTCCGTCTTCGCGGCGGTAAGAGTACGTCGGCATGGGGGAGGACAAAGAAGCCAGATGCCAACGGCCGCTCCGGCTCGGGGTTTCTACTCGACGACGACGATCTCCCGGCTGCCGCTCGCGAGCACGCGCTCGGCGGCGTCGTAGGCCGTTGCACGGACGATAGCCGGCCCTGGCTGAGTGCCCGTGACCGAGACGATCCGAGCATTGCCGCGCGTGTTGACCAGTGCCGTACCAGGCCCGACGGCCGACCATGCGTAGCTGACGGCGCCGTCGACCGGCTGAGCCCGAAACTCGTGCGTGCCCCCAATGGTGACGCTCGGGTTGCCTTTGACGTACATCGACGGCGCGGAGGCGGCCGGCGGCGTGGCGTCAGGTGGAGTGAGCAGGGTGTCGTCGAAGCGGTCGCAACCGCCAGCGAACAGCGCGAGCGTCAGCACGGCGCAGAGCCGGAGTGCCGGAGTGAGCATGAGCGTGGGGGTCGTGGAGATCCGAAGCATACGGCACGACCGTGTGCCCTCGCTACGACCCCAGGACGGAATCGATCACGTGGACGACTCCATTGCCGGCGTCGAGGTCCGCCGTCGCAACCTGGGCCGACCGGCCTCCGCCGCGGACGACGAGCGGCGTGCCCGGGACGAGCGTGATTTCAGGACCACCGACCGACTCGACGGTCTGCTCTGCGTCGGCGTCGGCGGCGAAGAGGCGGTATGCGAGGACGTGGCCCGACAGGCGGGCGCGGAGGGTGGCCGGGTCGGCGCGGAGGGAGGTGAGAGCATCCGCGCCCAGCGCCTCGAACGCGGCGTTGCTCGGCGCGAAGACCGTCAGCGTCCTCGCTGTGTCCGTGAGCACGGCGTCGAGCCCGGCAAGGCGTGCCAGCTCGACGAACGTCGTCAGGTCCGCCGAGGTCGCAGCGATGCCCAGGACGGTGTCCGTGTCGTCCGCGGCCGACGCACCGGCCGGCTCCCCAGAAGCCGCCGCGAGTGTATCCGCGGCGGGTGTTGCCGGAGCTTCAGATGTTGAATCACCGCACCCAGCGGCAACGATGAGCAGGGCGAGCAGGGCGAGTCGGGTCACGGCAGGGGAGAGGCAGGCGGGGCGAGAAGATCGGGAAAGTGCGCCGCGAGCGACTCGTAAAACGCGCGCAGCGGCAGCCCGACGACGGTCGGGTAGTCCCCGTCGATGCGGGTGACGAACAGGGCACCCGCGTCGTCCTGGATGCCGTAGGCACCCGCACGGTCCATTGGCGAGCCGGAGGCGACATACGCGGCGATCTCAGCGTCGGTGAGGTCGGCGAACGTCACCCGCGTTGCCCGGTGGTCGGACGCCGTGCGATGGTCGAAGGTGAGCGCGAAGCCGGTGTACACCGTGTGCGTGCGACCCGAGAGGAGGTGGAGCATCGCGCGCGCCTCGGCGGGCGTCGCCGGCTTGCCGAGCACATCGCCGTCGAGCACGACGACCGTGTCGGCCGCCAGCACAAGGGACCCGGGGACCGTCACGACGGCTGCCTTGCGGCGGGCCAGCGTTTCGACGGCTGCGCCTTCGTCGCCCCCAGGCCAGGTCTCGTCAGCACCGCTCGGGCGAATCTCCGCCCGGATGCCGATGTGCGCGAGCAGGTCGCGGCGTCGCGGCGAGGCAGAGGCGAGGACGAGCGGAACGCGGAGCGAAAGCACGGCAGCGGGGCAGGGCGCGGGGACAAGATCGCCCCACCGTACTCCCACGGCTCACCTGCCGTCAGCCGTGGCTCAGCGCAGGCGCGCTTCGAAGCGCGGCCACACGAACGCGACCGCTGCAGCGGCGGCGTAGAGCAGAAGGGCCGCCATGAAGGCCCACCGCCCGACCCAGTCGCCATGCTGCGCGTAGAACGTCTCGGCGCGGTAGAGCGGCACGTCGAGCGGGACCAGGTTCTGCTCCATCCAGCCCGACGTCTGCTCGATGCGCCCCGAGGGCGCCACGACGGCCGAGAGGCCCCCCGCCGACGCCACGACGACGCTGCGCCGCGTCTCGATCGCCCTCAGGCGCGTTGCGTGGAGGTGCTGGTACGGGCCGCTGGACCGACCCCACCGGTCGCTGCGTGCGAGGACGACGAATAAGTCCGCGCCGTCGCGGGCAAAGTGGCGCACGTGATTGCCGAAGAGCGACTCGAAGCCCAGCAACGCAGCCACCCGGACGCCGCCGACGGGAAGCAGTTGCCGGCGCTCGCCCGGTGACGCCGGGACATCGGCGACGGGGATGCGCCGCATCTGGTCATACCGGGCGATCTCGCCCGTGGGCGAGACGCGGAGCGCCGACGTCATCTGGGGGCGGTCGGTGTCCTCGCCCGGCCCGAGCGTCGTCGAGCCGGTAATGAGCGCGACATCGCGGCGGCGGCACCATTCGCTGAGGCGGCCAAGCGTGGCCGCTTCGCGGGCGTCGGAGCCCATCCAGGGCAGCGTGCCTTGCGGCCAGATAAGGATGCCGATGGGCTCGTCGCGGCTGCGGACCGGGGCCCGCTCGGTCGTGCTGGCCGCGACGCGAAGGATCGACCCTTCCACCGGCGTAGTCGCCTTCGACGTGTCAGGCGCATTCCAGCGGTCCAGCAAGCGGTCCGACAGCTCTGCAAGCAGGTCCACGCGGCCCGCCGCCTCGGCATCCCATGCCGCCGGATCGATGCCCGGCTGGACGATCCCGATGCGCGCGTAGCCGGCCGGTGTTTCGGCCTGGCCGGCCCGGACGGCGCCGTAGGCGGCGGGCAGGGCAATGAGGACGGCGAAGAGGGCAACGGCAATCCCGCTGTCCCCGATGTAGGTCGTCCACGCGACGTCGCGGCGGAGGTCCGCATCTCCAGCGGACGACCCCGAGCCCCCCGTCGACAAGGCGCGGACGAGGGGAAGCGAGGCGAACGCGGCGGCGTTGAGCAGCAGCACCCACAGCGAGAGCAGCAGCACGCCCCCGATGTCCGCCGTCTGCACGAACGGCAGCGCCTCGACCTGGGTATGGCCGAGAAGAAGCCACGGAACGCCGATCGGCGCCGAGACGAGCGCGAACTCGGCCGTGAGCGCGGTCAGCACGAGCGCCGTAAGCCCCGCGATGAGACCGAACCGGCGACGGACGACTCCCGAGAGCGTCAGCGAGACGACGAGCGGGAGGGGCAGCAGCAGAAGCCCGAACCCGCCGGCGATGCCCAGCAGGGGATCGCCGTGGAAGAGGAGCCAGAACCCGCTCGCGACCGAAAAGGCCAGC
>DASVSE010000475.1:0-21188 GCA_036388235.1 Rubricoccaceae bacterium
TGCAGCCGCTCGGGCCGCTAGCGGTGAGGACCTGCCGCGACTGCTGCGTCTGCCGCTCGTAGACCCGCACCGCCGCATTTGGCCCCGTCGTCGACTCTGTGATCAGCACGCGGTCGCCCCTGAGGCGCGACAGGAGTCCACGCACGGCGGTGAGGGTAGCGAGGGCCCCGCCCGTGACCGTGTTCGAGACGAACAGCGTCGAGATGCCCGTGGCGAACAGCGTTCCTCCGTCATCGGAAAAGACGCCTTGGCCGGTCAGGCTGGGCACGGCGTAGGGCACCACGTCGACCGGGAAGCGCACGGTGAGCGTGTCGCTCGGGGCGCCGGCCCGCCCGCCGTCCGCGAGCGCGACGACGCGGTAGCGGCGGTCGGCGGTGCCGTCCGGGCCGGCCGGGTTCAGGCCGGTGTCGGTGTACACGTTCGCGTCGGGCGGGAGCGTGGCGATCGTCGCAAAGGACCCCACGCCGAGCGCGCGCTGGACCTGGATACCGGACTCGAACGAGCTGCGGTCGGTCCATGCGATCGAAACGGACGACGGCGTCGAGGCGGTGAAGGTCACGCCTTCGGGGCTCGTCGCGATGCGGGGGCCGTCGAAGAGCGGGTCGTACGGATTCGTCGGGACCGGATCTGTCGGAAGGTCGCAGCCGACGAAGACGGCAAGGGCCGCGACCGCGACGAGACGAGCAGAGAGCATTGAGACGGGCATCAGAACCGAAGGGCGAGGCCCGCCTCGCCGCCCCTGACGTGCAGGCGGACAGACGAAAACTCCCGCAAACGCGAGACCAGCACGGGCGCCCCGACGTGGCGCACAAACGCATCCACGACCGAGGCGGCGTAGACCACGCCAAGGGCGACGAACGTGCCGCCGCGGGCCTGACGCGACGTCCGGACAGTGTTGACGAGGCGCGTAAGGTCCTCGCGGGCGGCGACGGCGTCGGGCTCGGACGTTGCTGCGTCGTAGCGCGCCTGCGCGGCGGCGGTGTCGCCCACGGCCTGCGCCGCCCGGAACGTCAGCACGCCTGCTGCGGCGAGCCCGCCCACGATGGTGGCGGCGTAGGCCGTGCCCACGCCGCGCCGCCCGTCGCGAAGCTGGACCAGACCGGGTGCGACGAGCGCCGTCATCGCCCGGCCAGCGCGGAACTGGCGCCCGCCGTAGCGCACGGCCGTCTCGCGCTCCGCCGACACCGGCACGGTCGCGGTCAGGGTCCGCTGGCCCGGAATGCTCACGGTCACCTCGGCACTGCCGACCGGCAGGCGGGTCCCCGCCCGGTACGGCTGCCCGCCAACGGTGACGGTCGCACCGGGCGGAAGGCTATCGAAAGCGAGCCGCCCGGACGGCTGCTGGAGCCGCGCGACGACCACGACCCGCACCCCCGCGTTGACCGTGACGGTCTCCTCATACGGCGCGTAGCCGTCCAGCAGGACGCGAACCCGGTGGACGCCTGCGAGGACCGGCACCTCCAGCGGCGTTGGCTGGCCCACGAGCGCGATGTCGTCCAGCACGACGCGCGCGCCCGCGGGCTCGCTCTCGATCCGGAGGACGCTCCCGTCCTGCGCCCGCGCTCCAGATGCAAGCAGGCACAGACACACGACAGAAAACAAGCGCACAGGTAGCGGGCGATGGGTGGGCACCGAAGGTAGCGTACTTCGACGCTCCGGTGCGGTCATCGCCCGCGTGCCCTGGCGCGTCAGGCCCGCGTCAGCTTCCGATGCGGGGCGCTCGGGATGTCCGCGGCGTCGCCCATGCGAGCGCGGCGGTCCTCCTCGTACTCGGAGTACGAGCCGGGGAAAAAGCGCACCTCGCCGTTGCCCTCGAAGGCCAGCGTGTGTGTGGCCACGCGGTCCAGGAACCAGCGGTCGTGGGAGATGACGACCGCGCAGCCGCCGAAGCTCAGGAGTGCCTCTTCGAGCGCGCGGAGCGTGTTGATGTCGAGGTCGTTCGTCGGCTCGTCCAGCAGGAGCACGTTGGCGCCTTCGCGGAGCGTGTTCGCGAGGTGGAGCCGGCCGCGCTCGCCGCCCGAGAGGTCGCCGACTTTCTTCTGCTGGTCCGTTCCGTTAAAGTTGAACCGCCCGGCGTATGCCCGCGAGTTCACCTCCTTGGTGCCAAGCTTGATAAAGTCCGACCCGCCCGAGATCGTCTGCCAGACCGTCTTGTCGGGGTCGAGCGGGCGGTTCTGGTCTACGTAGCCGATCTGGACCGTCTCGCCGACCCGGAAATCGCCGGCGTCGGCGGTCTCCGTCCCGGTGATCATGCGGAAGAGCGTCGTCTTGCCCGCGCCGTTGGGCCCGATCACGCCGACGATGCCGCCGGGGGGCAGTGAGAACGTGAGGTCCGAGACGAGCGTCCGCCCGTCGTAGCCCTTCTCGACGTGCTCGGCCTCCACGACGACGTTGCCGAGGCGCGGGCCCGGGGGGATGTAGATCTCCAGCTCCGCAATGCGGGCTTCGCTCGCGCCGGCCTGCAGCTCGTCGTAGGCCGTGAGGCGCGCCTTGGACTTGGTGCGGCGGCCCTTGGCGTTGGCCCGCACCCACTCTAGCTCCTGCGCGAGCGTCTTCTGGCGGCTGGACGCCTGCTTCTCCTCAGTCCGGAGGCGGGCCTCCTTCTGCTCCAGCCAGCGCGTGTAGTTGCCCTCGAACGGGATACCCTTGCCGCGGTCGAGCTCCAGGATCCACCCGGCGACGTTGTCGAGGAAGTAGCGGTCGTGCGTGACCGCGATGACGGTCCCGGGGAAGCCGGCGAGGTACTGCTCCAGCCACTCCACCGACTCGGCGTCGAGGTGGTTCGTCGGCTCGTCGAGGAGGAGGACGTCGGGGTTGGAGAGCAGCAGGCGGACCAGCGCGACGCGGCGCTTCTCACCACCCGAGAGCGGGCCGATGGGGCTGTCGCCGGGCGGGCACCGGAGCGCGTCCATCGCCTGCTGGAGGCGGGCGTCGAGGTCCCACGCGTCGAGCCGGTCGATCTCCTCCTGGAGCTTCGCCTGCTCGGCCATGATGGCGTCGAAGTCGGCGTCGGGGTCGGCGTACTTCTCGTTGACGGCCTCGTAGGCCTTGAGGAGGTCGACCGTCGCCTGCATGCCTTCCTCGACGACCTCGCGCACGGTCCGGGTCGGATCGCCGAGGTCGGGCTCCTGCTCCAGCATCCCGATCGTGAGGCCGGGCTGCGCCTGGATCGTGCCGTCGTGGTTCTTGTCGATCCCGGCGATGATCTTGAGCAGCGTGGACTTGCCGGACCCGTTGAGCCCGAGCACGCCGATCTTGGCCCCGTAGTAGAACGAGAGGTAGATGTTGTCGAGAATCTTCTTACCGGTCGGGAGGGTCTTGCCCACGCCGACCATCGAGAAGATGATTTTCTGGTCGCTCACGCTGGAGTCCGGGTCTGGTTGATGCCGGACAAGCTAGCGGAGCGCCGGGGGGTCGCGCGGTGGATTACCGGTGGATCGCCTCGGCCAAGCGGTGAGGCCAGGCCCTCAGTCGTCTTCGAAGACGGGCTTGCCCTGACCGAGCGTGTCAGCCTCGTCCAGAAGGTCCTGGTAGCGCCGCGCCCAGTCGGTCGCATCCTCCCACGTCGCCGCGTCGAGGCCGAGGCGGGCGGCGACTTCGCGGACGGCCTCGGTCTCGCGCGGGTCCAGGCGACCATCGGCGTAGGCGACGAGCAGCAGCTCCAGCACGACGACGATGCGGGCCCGGTCCGACGGAAAGAGCAGGTTCACGTCGCCGACGCCACCGGGCGCGTCGGCCATCTCGGCCGGCATCCCGGCCTCGAGGTAGAGGCGGTCCAGCCGTTCCACCTCTTGGATGGCGAGGCGGCGGTCGGCGTCGATGACCTGGCGGGCGAGAACGAGGAACGCGCGGCGCTGCTCGGGCGAGAGGTCGTGGAGAAACATAGCCGGGACGGGAGGGTCGAGGCCGGCACTCGGCGAGCGACCGGCAGGGACGGGTGCAGAAGAGCGGCGAATCCCGTGGCGTACGCCGCGACGCGGGGAGGCGTTCGGCCCGACACCGAACCGAAATGTTGGACTGGCTCCCCGAGACGTCCGCTGTCCCCTCCGCTCCGGACCAGCCCGGGCAGCTCGACTCTCCGACTCGACGCTCACGACATTCCGCGCGCCCTCCCTGCGTGGCCGGCCGGGCGACGCGTGTCAGGCGCTCAGTTCCACGGCAGCTCCACCATGACGTCCTCGTGGAGTGCGGCACGGACATAGTCCAGCAGCGCCGAGTGGCCCGCGCCGTGGCGCCCGAGGCGGGCCTGATCGGTCTTCATCCGGACGCGGCAGACGGGCAGGCCCGGAATGACCACGACGCCGTCCACGAGTGACCGGCCGTCGGCATCCTCGCACGTCACGATGCGGACGAAGGCGGGCGTCGGGTCGGGAAAGCCGAGCCCGGAAAAATCGGGCGGGAGGCGGGGCAGGTCCACGGGCGCGTTGGAAGGCGAGCCCGGTAGATCGGCGGTGCCGGCGCAGCCGTAAACGAACGCGCCCGGAGTCCGCTGAGGGGCTCCGGGCGGGCATTCGTTTAAGAGCCTACCGTAAGCGGGCCCGGCGGCGCGTCAGCGGGCCGTCCGCAGGATCCACGCCGAAATGGTGCGGAGCGCCTCGGGCGACATCGTCTCCTCGATCTGGCCGTACTCGGCCGGCGCGCCCGTCTCAGCGCTCTGGAACAGGTGGTTCTTGCCCGCGAGGACGACGACCTCGGAGCCGGCCCGACCCGCAAGCGCGGCGCGCATCGGCGGCGCGTTCTGGTCAGCCGGGACCTGCGCGTCGAGGGCGCCATAGACGGCAAGGGCGGGGATGCGAAGCGCAGCGAGGAGCGGGGCGGGGTCCGAGAGGAGAATGCCGCGCAGCTCGGTCGAGAGCATCGCCTCGACCGTCTGCCGGCGGCGTTCGGCGTAGCCGCCGCCGGCGAGGCCGAGGCGCGTCCGGGCCGCCGTTGGAATGGGCGCGAGGCCAGCGTTGAACCCTGCCTCCATTCGGCCCTGCAGCACGCTGTCGGGCGCCGTGGGCGCGTCGAGGAGCGGCTGCGTGGCCGCGGCGATGGCCGCCCCGAGGGCCGCCGAGGCGGTCGAGTCGATGCCGCTCGCGCGGGCGACGCGCTCGTTCTGGAGTGCGAACAGCGCCGCGCCGCGGACGGCCGGGGCGGCGAGCATCACCACAAAATCGGCTCCAGCGACACCCGGCGCGACAAGTCCGCCGAGGCTGTGGCCGACAATCCCGACGCGGCCGACGCCCGGCCGGGCGCGGAGGGCGGCGAGGGCGGCAGCGGCGTCGGACGTATGGTCGGCAATCGTCGTCGTCTCGTAGTTGCCCGTCGAGGCGCCGGTGCCCCGGTCGTCGAGGCGCATCGAGGCGATGCCCTGCCGCGCGAGATGGTCGGCGAGGACAGCGAACGGCCGGTGCCCGAAGAGGGTCTCGTCGCGGTCCTGCGCGCCCGAGCCGGAGAGCATGAGCACGGCAGGGAGCGGCCCTGCGCCAGCCGGCCGGACAAACGTCCCCGCAAGCGTCACTCCGGGAGCGACCTCGACGGCCACGACCTCCTCGGCGTACGGGAATGGCGCGACCGGCGTCTGCGGGCGGGCGAGGACGATCGCGCCCGGCCCGAGCGTGACGGGCAGCACGCCCGGCCCCTGTGAGAACGTCCCCCGCAGCGAGTCCGCAGCTACGGCCAGGTCGAGGCGCCCGCCGAAGAGCGCGTAGGTCACGACGAGGCTGTCGTTGCGGAACGTCGTCGTCGTCGCCGGCAGGCCGAGGGCACCCTGCTGCGGAATGTCGATCGTCGACGAGAGCGTGTCGCCGGCCGCGGCGACGCGGATCGAGAACGCGAGTGGAGCCGGCGCACCGGGGATGTGGAGCGCGCCGTTCCAGTCGCCGACGGGCGGTCCGGCGGCCGACGTCTGAGCGTGGGCAGGAAGAGCGGTAAGGATGAGGGCAACCGCGGTCAGCAGGCGCATCGGGTCGGGGCGGTGAGGGTCCGCGCGCTACGCCCCGACGTCTGGCCAGTTTCGGCGGCTACGCCTGCGGGTCGCGGTAGGCCGTCCCGTCATCGGCGCGTGCCGGTGCACCGACATAGCGGCCCTGGTCGGGAACGGCGACCTGCTCGAAATTGAGGGCCAAGGTGTGAAGGGCGGCGCGCATCTGGGGGCCTTCCATCGCGCGGCCGTGGCCCGTCACCACCACGTGCGGCTCCAGCACGGCCAGCGCCCGGACCGACGCCGCGGACGCCTCCCAGTCAGTCGTGAAGTACATCGGCGGGCCGTGCATCGCCGGCGCCTGCGTCGCCGCGGCATAGGCCGACTCCTGGGCCGTCGTCACGAACGCGTCACCGACGATCAGGGCCCGGTCGGCCTCGCGCCACAGTGAGACATGGCCGGGCGTGTGCCCGGGCGTGTGGATCCACCGCCAGCCGGGCAGGTGCGGGATGCTGCCGTCGGCCGGGAGGGTGTGCAGCCGCGTCCCGACGTCCACCGGCGACGACGGGAACAGCGGGGAGAGGCGGGCGACGAGCCCCCCGCCGACCGTCGGGTCCGGCGGCGGGTACGCGGCCGTCCCGTCGAGGTAAGGGCGTTCGAGTGCGTGCGCGTAGACGGGCACGTCCCACTGCTCGGCGAGCGTCACGAGCGCGCCGACATGGTCGAAGTGGCCGTGCGTCATCACGATCGCGGCCGGCCGGGCGCCGGAACCAAAACGCGCCTCGGCAGCCGCCTCGATCGCGCCGGCAGACCCGTGGACCCCTGCGTCTACGAGAACCCAGCCGCGGTCTCCGGCGCCAGGCAGTCCGACAAACACGACGTTGACGATGGCCAGCCGCGCGTAGGCCAGGTCCGGACGGACCTCGTGCGTGCCGTCGTCGCGGGCGGTGTCAGCATCGGGGTTATCGGCGCGGGCGGACGCGTCGAGCGGGACGGAGTGGCTCATGGGAGTCGGAGATGGGCCTGTTCGGACGAGCCACACCGGTTGCGGTGCCATTCCGCCTGCCATCTCCGGCGGTTTCCTGCCGTCCGCTCGGGGTTCCCCGCACGCCGCGCGGGCTACTGCCGGACGACGCGGAGCGTGTGGACATCACCGGCGGCTCCGCCGCGGCCGGCGGTGGTCACGCGCACGACGTAGACGCCGGCCGGGACGTCTCGGGCGTCCCACCGGATGCGCGTCGCGCCCGCGCGGGCGTCGAGCCGCGCGACGAGGCGGCCGAGCGCGTCGTAGACGGCGGCCTCGGCCCCGTCCGGAAGCGGCGCGCCCGTCTCGACGGTGAGCAGGCCGCGGAACGGGTTCGGGAACGCGCGCACGTCGAGTCCCAGCGGCGCACCCTCAGCCAAGACCAGCGTCAGATTGGCCGCGCCGGGCGAGGGCTGCCCGAAGGTGATGAACGGGCCGGTCGCGTTGGGGGAGCGCCCCGTCGAGACGTCGATCGTCTGCGCCCCAAACGTGACTGCGTCGGCCTGCACGCCGGTGCGGAAGAGGCCGACGGCTTCACCCGAGGCACCAAGCTTGAACGCCGCGTGGAGCGGCCCCTCGGCTGCCTCGTCGTCGGCCCAGATGATGAGGTAGCCGCCGGCCGGAATGCTGACGTCGGGGAAGGCCCACTTGGCCGGGTTGGCGAGGTCGTCGGTGAGGGTGTAGCCGAGGAGCGCGACCGGCGCCGCGGTCGGGTTGTGGATCTCGATCCAGTCGTCGGCGTCGCCGGCTTCGTCGCGCAGGGCCGCGCCCGTACTCGACGCCATGAACTCGTTGACGACGAGCCCGAGCGCGGGCGCCTCGACGCGGAGCGTCCTGAACGGCGTCGTGCGGGTCTGGCCCGTCACGTCGGTCGCGCGGACGGCGATCTCGACCGTCGCCGGGCGTCCAAGGGCGGCGAGGCGCCCCGTAAACACGCCGTCGCCGACCACGGCATCGCCGCCAGCCCCGTCGTCGCGCATCGGCGTCTCGGCCGTCGTGCCCGCATCGACGACGCTGAGCAGCGTCACGCCTGCCGGCGCCGCTTCGTCCTCGACGCGAGCCGTCACCGTGACCACGTCGGCCGGCTGCGGCCGCGCCGGCGCAACGGTCGGCGGGTCGAGGATCGGCGGGACGTTCGTGTTGTCGAGCGCAGCCAGCAGCGTCTGCCGACGCGTCGCGACGTACGGGATGAGTCCGTACTCGACGTGGGCGCCGGTCGCCTCGCGGAAGGCCCGGTGGAAGTCTGCAACCGTATAGCCGTAGTCGAGCGGGCGGAACGGATCGGCCTCGGCGGCGGGCGTAATGAGCGTTTCGAGGGCCGCGATCTGCGGGTCGAGCGCGGCCGGCGTGAATGCCCCGGCGACCAGTCGGCGCAGGTAGAACGTGTAGCGCGCGCGGAACTCGGGCACGGCGAGAATGCGCGTCGCGAGCGGCCGCGCCTCGGTGTTGTTGCCCCACGTGTACGGGTTGCGCGTGCCCCAGTCGCGGCTCACGAAGTCGATCCCGAACGAGTTGTCGATGTCATACGGGAGGTACGTCACGCGCCCCGCGCCGGCACCGGTGTCGGGCGCGACGTGGAGGAAGTAGTTGTTCTGGTTGAACCAGTAGTTGTCCCACGACCCGACGGCGACCTCGGCCGCGAGCGCCCGCAGGAACGCGTTGACGTCGAAGGCCTGCTCGATGGCCGAGGCGAACGTCGCCGTCGGCGTCTGGTTGAGCACGGCGACGAAGGCCGCGAGCGCGTCGTAGGCCGCGACGTCGTCGTCGCCCTGGTCGAGCTCGTAGACGGGCCGGCCGTTGCCGTCCGTGTGGCGGTAGCTCGTGCCCGTCGGGCCGCGGTACGCGAGGTCGGCCGGGTAGAGGCACTTGAACAGGAAGCCGCCCTCGCTCCCGAAGCGGCGGCCGAGAAACGTCTCGTCAAGCTGCTCGACGTTGGCGTAGAGGCCGTAGTACGCGCCGTTGATCCACAGCTCCGTGTGCGCCGCCCGCGCCGCCACGACGCCGCCCGAGGCGAAGACGCCCCACCCGAGAACGGTCCGGGCGACGGTCGGATCGTTGTGTTCGCCGTTGAGGTTGAGCTTTTCGAGCCCGCGCCACGCCCGCCCCGAGACGAAGGCGTTGAACGCCACCTTGAACGACTTCTTGGCCGCCGCCCGCGACGTGTTGCCGCGGATCCGGAAGCCGACGTTCGCGACGGTCTCGACGGTCGCGCCGCGCGTGAAGCGAAAGTCCGCCGGCACCTCTCGGTCGCTCAGGGGATTGTCGAGCACCCACCGGAGCGTGTCGGGGTGCATCGTCAGGTCCACGCGCGAGACGCTCGCGCGGTCGTAGACGACGGCCGACGGGTCGGGCGTCTGAGCGGATGGGACCTGCGCCGCGGTGACGAGGACGAGCAGGAGAAATGGCAGTCGGCGGAGCATCGGGGCAGGGCGGGCGGACCGCAGACTAGCGCCGCTCTGCCTCGCTCTGTGTCAGGACCGATTCAATTCGCCGGTCTGGCAGTAGCCACACAATCGCAACGCCGACGTAGATCGCCCCCGCCATGGCCGGGTGGACATAGAGCGCGAGTGGGATCGACAGCGCATAGAGGACCACGGACGCCTTCTCGCGCCACCGCCGGCCCATCGCTCGGTCCAGCGTCGGGTTGCCGCCGGGGACGGCATGGAGTGCCCCCTCGAGCACCGCGAACGCGATGCCGTTCATCAGCAGCACGACGCCGTAGAACGCCACCGGGACGGGCGCGAACGCGGTCTCGCCGCTCCACGCCGTCACGAACGGGACGACGGAGAGCCAGAACAGCAGGTGCAGGTTGGCCCACATCGCGCGCCCGTCGATGCGGTCGGACGCCTGGAAGAGGTGATGGTGGTTGTTCCAGTAGATGCCGACGTAGATGAAGCTGAGCACGTAGCTCAGGAAGACGGGCAGCGCCGGGCGCAGCGCGGCGAGCGTCGGCTCGTGCGGGACGGGCAGCTCCAGCACCATGATCGTGATGATGATGGCGAGGACGCCGTCGGAGAACGCTTCGATGCGGCTGGTCGTCATGGCACGGAGGAAGGGGGCGGCGGGAGGATAGGCCCGGACCGCCACACTCGGCTACGCGCAATCCGTCCCGGCGCCGCGTGAATGGGCACCGGGACGGATCGTGAAACAGAGGTAACGCGCTAGCGGGCGACGCTGAACGTCCGCGCGGCGTTGAACTGCGCGCCCGTCACGCGGAGCACGTACGTCCCGGCCGGCAGCCCTGCCGCGCCGACATCGAGCGTCTGACGCGCGCCGGCACCGAGCGCCCCGTCGAACAGCACGAGCACGCGGCGGCCGAGCGCGTCGATGACCTCGGCGCGCACCTGCTGCGCCTCACGGACCTCCAGAACGGTCTGCGCACCGGCTACGACCGGGTTCGGGAAGACCGCCGAGAGCGTGAACCCGGCCTCAGGGGCCGCATCCTCGCCCGCCGTCGCCGCATCCGGCGTGACCGTAAGCGTGAAGCGGTCGGACGTCTCTGCCGCATCGCTGTCGAAGGCGTACGACGCGCCTGCGCCGAGCGCGGTCGTCGTGCCCGTCACGGCGTCCGTCAGCACCACCTGCCAGCCGGCCGGCATGCCGGCGCGGACCGACAGCGTGTACCGGCCCGCCTCAGTCGCCGTGAACGCGAGCGGCATCGTGACCGCACGGCCTGCCGCGACCGACCGCTGCGCGAGCGAGCGCGGCGTGCCATCGGGCCCGGGCCCGACCGGGGCGACCGTCGCGTAGGGGCCCGCGAGCGGGGCCAGCTTGCTCGCGTCGAACCGGTCCCACCCGTCCGTCGCGTCGGCCGAGACGTAGACGCCGGCGGCCTCGTCGTGCGTCCGCGCGCCGGTCGCCGTGACGCCGTCGAGCGCGAGCCCGACGAGGTGGCCCGCCGCCGCGGTCCGCCCGGTGAGCGGCACGTCCGGCTGGACGATCGCGCTGAGAGAGTACCGGATGTTCACCGGCAGCGTTGGCGCGGCGAAGAACTCGGCGAAGAAGCCCTTCCAGACCGCCACGTCGTCCGAGGCGTTGCCGTCGGCCGTGCCCGCGACGCGCATGTGGGGCGTAAAGCCCGTCTCGGGCTCGTACGTCTGAAACACCTCGCTGAGCGTCCCGCTCGACGCCGTGATCCCGCTGAGGTCGAACGTCCCGTTGTACGGGTTGCCGAGCAGGTAGAACTGGTCCGTCGCGCCCGCCCGGCTCGTCGCTGTAAACTGCGCCACCGCGTCCTGCGGATTGTCCCACTCGTACGAGATCCCGAAGGCGCTGAGCGCCAGCGGCAGCTCGGCCCGCCGGCTCTGCCCCTCGGTCGCGTTCGGGCCCGGCCCGCCCGAGGTGTACATATGCCAGAAAAAGCCCCGGCCCGAGAGCAGCGGCGTCGACTCGAACGCCGGGACCGTGTACCCGTTGTTCGCACCCAACGGGTTGCCCGTGTACCCCGTGAACAGGTTAGGCGCCGCGGTCGGAAACTCGCCCTCCACGCCCTGCACGAGGTTCAGCCCGGCCAGCGTGCCCACCGTCAGCCCGCGCACCGGCGCCGAGAGCAGCCGGTAGCCCGCCACGGCCGACGTGGTCGACGTCGCCGTCGGCTCATCGCCCGAGCCGCACCCGACCCCTGCCTTCGGCGTGTACGTCGAGTTCTGCGCCTTCGGCGTGCCTCGCCCGCCCGGCCCGTACACCGCCGTGACCGAGGCGTCTCTCCAGTTGGACCCATCCATGTCGGCGTTGAAGAGCGCGGGGTTCAGCAGCTCCCGGCTGATCCCGGTTTGCGCCGAGATTGCGGCGCTCGCGTACTGGACGGCGTCGACGAAGACCCCGTCCGGCGACAGGAGGACGATCCGGTCGAGCGAGTTGGCCAGGGCCAGCGCTCCCCCGTACGCGTAGTCCACCGGGACGCCGCCGTTGTTGGTCGTGTTGGTCGTGTTGCCCAGCACGACATACCCCCCGCACGGGACGATGACGGACTGGGCGATAATGTGGTTCGGCCGGGCTGACTGGGCCGAGTCCCGAACGGCCCAGCCCCGGATGTCGATGTCGTACCGATTCGGGTTGTACAGCTCGAACCACTCACGGTCGGCGTCGGTGCCCGCGGGGCCGTTGACCGGGTTGGCCATCACCTCGTTGATGATGATGCTGTTGGGCTGCTGCGCCCGCGCCGGCAGGGTTGTCAGAGCGAGCACGGCGAGGCAGGCCCCGCCGAGCGCGCACGCGCGCCGGAGAGCAGGACGGGAATCGGCAGAGAGAAGTCGGGGCATCAGAGCGTCGGGGTGGACGGGTGTGGAATCGCAGCAGCTTACTCTCAACCCGTCCCGCAAAACCGGACATTACATGTGCAGACTTGAGCAACAGAAGCCCACCAGAGGCCACGGGCCACATTAGGGGGGCGGCCGCGCGCCGGAACGTTGCCACGATCCCCTGCCCCGGGTCGCGGATCACGAGCCCGCCGTCCTCGAACGCGAACGCCTGCCGGGACGCCTCTCCCCCGTCCTCGATCACGAGCACCCGGCCCTCGACCCGGTACCGGAACCGCTTCGGCATCCCCGGTGCCTCCCGCACCGCCTCGGACGTCCGCTCCACCGTCAGCACGCCCCCCGCCGAGAACCGGAACGCGACGATCCCGCTCTCCTCCGTCGGCCGGTCTGCCTCCACGATCCGGACCACCTCCCATCGCCCGATCAGGCTGTCTGGCACCGCCGCCGGACCAGCGGGCACGCGCGCCGCGACCTCGACCGGCGCCGAGCACAGCCACCGCGTCCCAGGCTCCCCGGGCACACTCACCGTCAGGCACCAGCGGTACCACCCCGGCGGCGCCTCACCCCCGAGCCGGTACGCGAACCGCTGAGACCCCGACACGCCCGGCCGCCATGTGACCCCGGCGTCCCGGCAGACAACCACCGCCACGTCTGGGCGATGCTCCTGACGCACGAGCGCCTCGGGACGCCACCCCTCGTCGGGCACCCGCGCCCACGCCGCCCCGTCCCACCGGTCCAGCCGCCGGTCGCAGTCCATCCCGTACATCGGGGACGGGCCATAGTCGCCGTCCGCCCCCCGCACCGGCTCGAACGTGAGCACGAACGCCAGCGAGTCGCCCGGGGCAGGATCGCCCGCCTCGGCGAGCACGCGGAGCCCCCCGATCATCTCCGTCTCCGGGCTCGGCTGACTCTGCGCCGCCGCCGGCGTGCCGGCCGCCAGCGCAATCAGAACGAGCAGGACACGCATAGCGGGATCGGAGCGTCAGGAACGGACAGAGCGACGCCGCCCGGCGGCATCCGGAGCCCCGAGGGTACGCCAGAACGCCCGCGCCCCGGCACCGGGTCACGCCGTCCAGCCCCTCGTTCCCCCACCCCTCCACCCCGAACCGCGACGCCCGCACCCGGAACCGCGACGGCTACACCCCGAACCGCAACCCCGCCCCCTCGAACTACCGCGCCATCACCCCGGACCGCGACCCGATCACCCCGATCCGCCGCGTCAACACCCCGAACCGCCACCCCAACACCACGAACCGGGACTCCAACACCACGAACCAGGACTCCAACACCCCGATCCGCCCCAGGCCTAGGCAAGAACAGAGGCCTGCTTGCATCTACCCCTTCCGGGGCGCACATTCGATTTCCCATTCGCTCACAGAGCGCGTCACATGCCCGGACCCAACAACCGTCGGATCGCCGACCGTCTTGAGCGCCAGCGTCGCTACCTCACCAACGCCCTCGCCGACGCCGAGGCCGCCCCGCTCCTCGCCGGCCGCGGCTACACCGCCGACAAGATCGCCGAGGGCCTCGCCCTCAACGCCGCCGCCCTGAACGCCTACGGCGGCCGCGACACCGCCTCCGGTGCGCTCAAAGCGTCCCAGAAAGCCCTCGCCGAGGCCGACGACCATGCCCACGACCTCATGGAAGACCTCCGCGCGACGCTCCGCGCGGTCTACGACGGCCAGACCGAGCACCTCACGACGCTCGGCGTCGTCCGCAAGCGCGACTCGGGCGACCGCGACACGTTCATCACCGAGACCCGCGTGACCGTCGACGCCGTCCGGCAGGCGCTCTACGCCGACGCCGCCGCCGAGGCCGGGCAGACAAAAAAGGACGTCGACGCCGTGGAGGCCGCCATCGACGCGCTCGCGCTCGCCGCCGGGACCGAGGACAGCGCCACCGGCGGCCGAAGGGACGCGACGGGCGCGCGGGACGGCGCCTACGACGCCTCCCAGCAGTGGGTGGACCGCTTCCGGCGCCTCGCGCGCATCGCCTTCAAAGCCCGCCCCGGCATCGACGCCCGCCTCACCGGCTGACGGGCCGCGGCGGCTCCGGGGCCGCGCCCGGCCCCAGGTCGAGGGCGCCCCACCACGTGTCGTGCCACCGGCCGAACTTGAAGCCCGCTCGCGGAAACACGCCCACGTCCGTAAAGCCGAGGGCCCGGTGCAGCCCCACACTCGCGTCGTTCGGGACCGTCGCGCTCGCGTACACCATCGCGAAGCCCTGCCGGCGCAGCCGCTCCAGCAGCGCCTCCATCAGCCGCCGCCCCACGCCGCGCCCCTGCGCCTCGGGCGCGAGGTAGACCGACGTCTCGGCCGTCCATGCGTACGCCGCCCGCGCCCGGAACGCCCCCGCATACGCATAGCCGACGACGGCGCCCGCCTCTTCGGCCACGAGGTACGGGTAGCGCGGCAGCGTCGCGGCGATGCGCGCGCCCATCTCGGCCGCGTCCGGCGGGACCGCCTCGAACGACGTCGCCGTGTCGCGCACGACGGGCCCGTAAATGGCGGCCACAGACGCGCCATCATCAGGCGTGGCGAGGCGGAGCGTGACGGGCGGCATCGGGCAGGCGGCAGGTCCGGGCCCGAGTCTACGCCGGCCGGTCCGCCTCCGGCTCGAAGCGCACGCGCAGCCACCCGTCCTCGACCGATGCGGATGCGAGGCGGTAGTACGCCAGGAACGCCGGCAGCATCACGTTGCGCCGCTGGTTGGCGACGTTGACAACGAACGAGTCTCCGAACGCCTCCACCTCGACGTCGTCGTCCGTCGTGTATGGGACGCGGATCGAGACCGTGTACGCGTCCCCCTCCGGCTCGACGGTGTAGGTCGGCTCCGAGTGGAGGACGGCCGCCGGGTCGCGCGCGCCCTCACTCCCCGCCTCGCCATAGAGCCCGTCGCCGATGCGCCGCAGCAGATCGAGCCCGAAGACCTCTTCGCCGAGGTGCGGCACGCGCAGGACGGGAAGCGGCGCGAACGTCTCGTCGATCTCGCGCAGGTAGCCCGACTGCGACTGCACATACTTCGCCATCACGCCGCCCCCGTCGTCCTCGGGGATGATGCGGTTCACGATCGCCGCGTCGACGCCGTAGCCGTAGAGCTGGAGGTACGTGTGCGCCCGCCGCGCCTCCTGGATCACCATCCGCTCGGGGTTCATCACGAGCCGGGCCGATGTGATCTGCGGGTTCTGCATGACTTTCTGGACGTCGGCGAGCTTGCCGAAGAGGGCGTCGAGCTCGGCGTAGCCCCTGTCCAGCGGGATGCCCGTCGTCTTGCGCACGGCGTACCCGACGGTCTGGATGGCCCGCTTCTGGAGCGGAAACGCCTTCTGGAGCCACCACTGCGTGACCTGCGGGAGCGTGAGCAGCGTCAGCGTCTCGCCCGTCGGGGCCGCGTCGAGGACGATGGTGTCGTAGTCGCCCTCGGTGTAGAACTTGTCGAGCCAGAGGAGCGCCGAGCCCTCGCTCATGCCCGGGAGCGCCGCCATCTCCTCGGCCGCGACGGCCTCGGCGCCCTGCCACCGCAGGACCGTCCGGACGAGCTCGCGCATATTGCCCCAGTACGTGCGCATCGAGTAGTACATGTCGACCTCCATCGCGTCGAGGTTCAGCGCGACGGTCTGCGGCTCGGGCCCGAGCGGGAGGTCGAGCGCGTCGGCGAGCGAGTGGGCGGGGTCGGTCGAGAGGACGAGCGTGCGCTGGCCGCGCGCGGCGCACGCAAGGGCCGTCGCCGCAGCACACGTCGTCTTGCCGACGCCGCCTTTGCCGGTGAACAGGAGGACGCGGGGCATCGGGAGGGCGGTGATGAGGCCGGTAAACGCCCCGGGCGCGCCAGGGTCCGGGCGGACCGTCGGCGGCACCGGCGTTTCCGCATTTCCGCACACGCCCGGCGGCCTACTCCTTGGCGTCGCCGATGGGGGCGCCGCCGAGCGGGCGGATCGGGCGCGGGGGGCCAGCCGGCGGCGCCCGCCGGTCCGACGGCCCGATGTCCGACCGCAGGCGCGGCGTGTCGGGCTCGGGTTTCTCGATGGGCGTCTCGACCGGCTCGGGCGGCGTCCAGTCGTCCTCGGGCGGCGTCCACTCGGGCTCCGTATCGCCCGTAAGGTCCGGCCCGTCGGCCTCGGGCTCGGGCTCCTCGCCCGCATACGGGTCGTCGTAGACGTCCGGGCCGGGAAAGCGGACGTCCGGCAACGAGCCCTGGACGCGGCGCAGGAAGGCGCCGACGACCGGCAGCGCCGTCTCGCCGCCCGCGCCCGTCGCCATCGAGCGGAAGGCGACGCGCTGGTCGTTGAAGCCCACCCACGCGCCAACGACGATGCCCGGGCGCATCGCGATAAACCAGCCGTCGGCGTAGCGCTGCGTCGTGCCCGTCTTGCCGGCGAGGTCGCCGGTCGCGCCCATCGCGCGGAGGGCTGTCCCCGTCCCGCGGTCGATCGTCCCGCGCATCATATCGAGCAGCTGGCGCGCGTCGCGGCGCGTGAGCGCCTGCGGGCCCTCGGGCGCGAAGCGCTCCAGGACGTGCCCGCTCGCGGTCTCGATCTGTGTCACGAGGCGCGGCGCGCGGACGAGCCCGTCGTTGGCGATCGCGCCGTACGCGCCGACCATTTCGAGGAGCGTAACGGGACTCGTGCCCAGCCCGATCGACGGCACGATGTCCAGCGGGCTCGTGATGCCCATCCGCTCGGCGACGAGCGCGACGCGGTGCGCGCCGACCTCCTGTGTGAGGCGGACCGCGACGGCGTTCTTGGAGAACGCGAGCGCGTCGGCGAGCGTGCCGCCGGACGACCCGCCTTCGGGGCGCCACGTCGTGCCGTCGCCCAGGCGCACCTCGGCTGCGCCGCCCTCGATCTCGTCCGTCGGCGCGTAGCCGCGCTGCAGCGCGCACGCGTAGACGAACGCCTTGAACGTGCTCCCCGGCTGGCGCCGGGCGACGCCCGCGTGGTCGAACTCGTCGTGCGCGAAGTCGCGGGAGCCGACGTAGGCGCGGACGGCGCCGGTCGCGGGCTCGATGGCGACGAGCGCCTGCTCGACGCGCAGCACCTCCGTCCGCACGGCCGCGACCAGACGGTCGTCGCGGCGGACCGTCGCGAGGGCCTCGTCCTCGGTCTCGCCGCTCTCGCGGGCTCGAGCGTAGGCCCGCGTGCGCCGGAGCGCGGCGTCGAGCGCGGCGCGGGGAGGGCCGCCGCGCCACTCGCGGTCGGCTGTCGCCAGCAAGCGGCCTGCCCGCTCGGTCACGGCCGCCTTGGCGGCTCGCTGGGCGGACATCTGGAGCGTCGTCCGGATTACGAGCCCGTCGCGCTCGACGTCGTAGCCCCGCGGCACGGCCCACGCCTCCACGGCGCGGCGGACGGCAGCCGTGAAGTGCGGCGCCGCGCTGTAGGTCCCGGGCTGTTCCTGGAGCGTCACTCCGAGCGGGCTCTGGCGTGCCTCGGCCGCCTCGGCGATCGGCAGGTGGCCCTCGGACTCCATCTGGCGCAGGACGAGGTTGCGGCGGCGCAGGGCCGCCTCGGGGCGGCGGACCGGGTTGTACTCGGCCGGCCCTTTGAGCATCGCGATGAGCGTCGCGGCCTGCGGGACCGTAAGGTCCGGCGCGTGCGTCCCGAAGTACGTCCGTGCGGCCATCTCGACGCCGTGGGCGTTGTAGAGGAACGGGACGGTGTTGAGGTACGACTCCAGGATCTCGCGCTTGGTGTGGCTGCGCTCGATGCGGACGGCGGCGATCATCTCCTTGATCTTGCGCTCGGGCGTAGACACGCGCCCGATCTCGGCCGGGAAGAGGTTGCGTGCGAGCTGCTGCGTGACCGTCGAGCCGCCCTCGCGGCGGCCCCTCGCCGTCGCCCAGAGCGCGCCGACCGTCCGCCGGACGTCCACGCCGCCGTGCTCGTAGAAGCGCCGGTCCTCGGTCGCGATAAGTGCGTCGACGAGCGGGCCAGGGATCGAGTCCAGCGGCACCCACTCCTGGAACGCGGGCTCGAACTGCGTCAGGCGCTCGCCCGAGGCGGCGTAGACGACGCTCGGCTGTGCCTGCGTCGCCTCGGAGAGCGCGAACGCGTCGGGCGTCCGCGCGACGAGCGTTGCAGCGTAGGCCCCGACGGCGAGTGCGCCGAGGATGCCGATTCCGATGAACACACCGATGAGCCCTGCGACGACGGTCCACGCCCGCGCGAGCGGCGAGCGGCCGGGGTCGGTCGCGCGGCGCCACCACCGCTTGAACGGGTTGCGCGTCGGGCGCTGCGTCTGGACGCGGGCCGAGCGGAGCGGACCGGATCGGGACAGGCCGGGGCGCAGCGGGGCGGGGCGGATCGGGGCCGAGCCGGGCGGCACGGGCCGGTGCGGCCCGGGCGGGCGGGGGGCGAGAGGCACGGCGTCGAGGGAGAGACAGCGCAGTATCGGCCGGAACGCGCCGCACTCCAACACCGATGCCCGCCCCGCCACCTTCCCGCAAACCGGAAGGCGGTCGAGGCGGGCATCCGCCCGCCGTCAGTCGCGGCGCAGCGCCTGCTCGCCCGGCTGCGCCTCGGTGAGCGCCGCAGCGCGCTCGAGGAGGCGGACGAACTCGGCACGGTCACCGTCGGGGTCCGTGCCCTGCGCGGCGCGGGCGCGGGCGAGGGCTCCGGCGAGGCTCGCCCCCGGCGCGTAGGCGCTGTGGCGCAGCACGAGCGCGGCCTCAGCGACGGCTGCGGTCCACGCCGTCGCCTCGGAGGGCGCCCCGGCGGCGGCGGCAACGGGGACGGTCATCAGGACGCTCTCGTCGGCGAACGTGCCCGGCCCGACGGCGGGCTTGTACCGGAGCTGGACCGTCAGCAGGTCGCCCGAGTCGCGCTCGGTCTGGCGCTGGTAGCGGAGGCGCTGTGCGGGCGGCAGCCCGGACTCGTCGGCCCCGGCCGGGACGACCTCGTAGAGCGCCGTCACGTGGTGGCCCATGCCGAGCTCGGCCGCGTCGCGGGCGTCGTCCGCGAAGGCCTCATCCGGCAGGATGCGGTTGTCGTAGCCGACGAGGCGGTAGCCGGCGACCGTCGCCGGGTTGAACTCGACCTGCACCTTGACGTCCTTGGCGATGGCGACGAGCGTCCCGCCGATCTCGCGGACGAACACGCGCTCGGCCTCGCGCTCGGAGTCGAGGTAGCTGTAGGCGCCGTTGCCCCATGCGGCGAGGGCCTCCATGCGGGCGTCTTGGAGGTTGCCCGTTCCGAGCCCGAACACGCTCAGCAGCACGCCCGAGGCGCGCTCGGTCTCGACGAGCCGCTGGAGGGCGCCCTCACTCGTCACGCCGACGTTGAAGTCGCCGTCCGTAGCCAACAGCACGCGGTTTGTCGCGGCTGGGTCGAAGTGCTGCCGCGCGACGGCGTAGGCGAGTTCGATGCCGGCCGCGCCCGCCGTTGAGCCGCCCGCCTGCAGGCGGTCGAGGGCGGCGAGGATCGTCGCCTTGTCGGCCCCGGACGTTGGCGGGAGCACCAGACCCGCAGCCCCGGCGTAGACGACGATCGAGACGTGGTCCTGCACCCGCAGCTCGCCGACGAGGCGGCGGAACGCGCTCACGAGCAGGGGCAGCTTGTCCTCGCTCGACATCGAGCCCGAGACGTCGATCAGGAAGACGAGGTTGGCCGGCGGGAGGTCTTCGGTGAGCGCGCGCCGCCCCTGGATCCCGACGCGCACGAGCCGGTGCTCGGGCGCCCACGGGCAGACGGCAACCTCGGTGTGGACCGCAAAGGGCGAGCCGTCCGTCGGGCCGGCCATGTCGAGTTCGAACGCGTTGACGAACTCCTCGACGCGGACCGCCTCGGGCGGCGGGAGGTAGCCCGAGCCGAGCATGCGGCGCACGTTGGCGTAGCTCGCCCGGTCGACGTCGATCGAGAACGTCGAGAGCGGGGCCGCCTCGGGACGGCGGAACGCGACCTCCTCGACGGCGGCGTAGTCCTCGCCCGCGAGCACGGCGGGGTCCTCGCGAACCGCCTCGGGCGCGGCAGGAAAGCGGAACGGCGCCTCGGGCACTCCGGTCCCGGGCGTCGGGGCGTCTGCCAGCGTGTCGGCGTAGCGGGCCGGAATCCATCCGGTGAGCACGTCCTGCTGCTCGGCCGCCTGCTGGTTCACACCGAGTTGGCTGCTCGACACGCGCACACCGTCGACGAAGTACTCGACCTCCTCGGCTCGCCCGCCGCGGACGTTCAAGTCCGACGAACCCTCGGTCGACACTACTCCGCCCTGCAGCGCGACTGTCGCGGCGACGCTGCGAATGGGCAGGTTCTCGATAGACCCGGCGACGACCGCGCGGCGCTGGGCCTCCTGCTGACGCGCGGCCTCCTGCTGCTGGCGACCCGCCTCCCGGCGGTCGTTACGCGGGCGCGAGCGTCGCCCGCCGCGGTCGTCCGACGGCGACACGATGCGCGACTGCCCGATGGCGTCGTTCGTGATGAGCGGGGCCTCGTAGACGATCTCGACCGAATCCAGGGTGCCCGCGCTGAGCGTGAAGGTGATCTCGCGCGTCGCCCCGGCAGCGATCTCGACGACGGTCACCGTCTGCGACTGGTACCCGGCGTAGGACGCGGTGACGGTGTAGGCGCCTGCGGGCACGCCGATAATGCGGAAGCGGCCGTCGAGGTCGGTCGCGGCGCCGAGGGTCGTGCCGTCGACGCGGACGTTGGCGCCGATGACGGCTGTGACGCCGTCGGATTCGAGGACCTGACCGGCGAGCGTGCCCGTGCCCTGCGCGCGAGCGGGCGGTGCGAGCGGGCCAAGGACGGCGCCGAGGAAGAGGAACAGAGCGGACAGGGAGCGCAAACGCAAGGCACGCATGGGCCTAACCGGAGGGTGAGGCGCAACCCTACGAGTCCCGCCGTTCCCGTCCGATCCCCTTCGAGGGCCATGCCTTTGCCTATCCCGGTACGGATTTGTGACCCGCCGGGTGTGCACAAGCCGGGCGCTCCCTCAGGGCCGCCTCTGTCCCAGACTCAACCGGGACACATCAGTTAACCCCCGGACGCGCGCATCAAGGATCCACAGTCCCG
>DASVSE010000476.1:0-3704 GCA_036388235.1 Rubricoccaceae bacterium
ACGAAGCTCACGTGAGGCGGGCTCGCGAGCCCGGCACTAGGCGTCCTGTGGGAAAAGACCCCTCTCGCCATGAGTCTCCCCCTTTCCGTTCTCGACCTCGCGCCCGTCCCCGCCGGCACGGCGCCGGCCGAAGCGCTCCGCGCGACGGCCGACCTCGCGCGGCTCGCCGACGCCCTCGGCTACACGCGCCTCTGGTACGCAGAGCACCACAGCATGCCCGGGATCGCCAGCTCGGCCCCCGAGATCCTCATCGCCCACGCCGCTGCCGCGACCGAGCGGATCCGCGTGGGCTCGGGCGGGATCATGATGCAGAACCACGTCCCGCTCAAGCTTGCCGAATCGTTCCGCACGCTCGCGGGGCTTTACCCGGGCCGGATCGACCTCGGCGTCGGGCGGGCGCCCGGGACGAATGCCGCGACGAGCCACGCGCTCCGAGCCTTCGAGCCCGACGCGTTCGCGGGCCAACTCGCCGAACTCCGGGCCTATACCGGGGATGGCTTTCCCGAGGGGCACCCGTTCCACCGCGTCCAGGCCGTCCCGACGGGCGTGACACTCCCGCCCGTCTGGCTGCTCGGCTCCAGCGGGGCCAGCGCCGCTTTCGCCGGCGCGAACGGACTGGGCTACGCCTTCGCGAGCCACTTTAGCCCGGCCCCCGCTGCGCCCGCCCTCCGCGCGTACCGTTCGGCGTTCACCCCGTCCGAGGCGTTTCCCGAGCCACACGCCATCCTCGCCGTCGCCGTGGTCTGCGCCGAGACGCCGGAGGAGGCCGACTATCTCGCGGCGTCGATGGACCTGTCCTGGATTCGCCTCCAGCGCGGCGAGTTCGGTCCCTTCCCGACGCCCGGCGAGGCGCTTGCCTACGCGTACACGCCCGCCGAACGCGAGTCCATTCTGGCCCGCCGCGCGCTTGGCATCACGGGCACGCCGGAACAGGTTCGGGATCGGATCGAGGCGCTCGTGGCCGACGCGGGCGCAGACGAGGTCATGGTGACGACGATGGTCCACGACGCAGGGGCGCGGCAGCGGTCGTACCGGTTGCTGGCCGAGGCCTTCGCTCTGGACCGGCCCGCACGCTAAGCCTGACGTACTCGAAAAGGGGCCTCCTGTCGCAGCGCACTGGGCCAGCGGGAGAACACGGCCGAGATGGGGACGTGAATCGGCTCACGTCTCTAAAGGCGCACTGACGTGGCCTGCTGACGGATGCGCCGGAGACTCCCCCGGGTCCGGGTCAGGAGGTTCCGGAACGGCCGCGTGTGGGCTGAAATCGGGGATCGCGAGAGGCGTCGCAGGGTCCTATAGGCCCGGCCATTCCTTCCCATGCGTGTCATTTCAACTCGGACCCACGGCGTCCTCGACTACCTCACGGGCCTGATTCTCGTCGCGGCCCCCTGGCTGCTCGGGTTCGCCGACGGCGGCGCGGAGACGATCGTCCCCGTCGCGCTCGGCCTCGGTGCGCTCGCCTACAGCCTGTTCACGGACTACGAACTCGGGCTCGTCCGCCGGATCCCGATGCCGGTCCATCTCATGCTCGACCTCGGGAGCGGGCTCCTGCTCGCCGCCTCGCCCTGGCTATTCGGCTTCGCCGACGGAACGGCGACGTCGGACGGCGTCTGGGTGCCCCATCTCGCCCTCGGCCTCTTTGAGATCGGTGCGGCACTCACGACCAAGCGGACACCGGCCGACCTGTCGGTCTCGGCGGTCCGGGCTCATCGCTAGCGCATCCTTCCTGCCGGCACTCTCATGCGCCTCCACTCTATCCGGACCTTTCCCGGTCCGAGCCTCCACACCGGCCAGCCCAGCCTGCGGGTGTACCTCAGCCGTGCCGGGTGGCCCGGCGTTGCAGCGGCCGAGTCCGGCAGGGCTGCCGGGTTCGGGGAATTAGTCGCTCAGACCGCCGTCGAGATTGCGACGGCGGCCGGGCTCCAGTGTACGTGCGCCCACGTCGGCGACGGGCCCGAGCTGGAGACGGACGAGGTGATCCTCACCTACGCGCGAGAAGAGTCTGAGGGGGCGGTGCGCCGCGCCGCGGAACGGGCGGTTGAAGCGACGGCGGCTCGTGCGACCGGCGCCTCGTTCGACACCGCCGGTGCCGTCGCCGAGGTCAGCCGGCTCGCCGGGCGCGAGTCGCTCGGGCCGACCGGCCGAGCGGTCGTGGAGGCTGCGATGCGCCGCGGCATTCCATGGGAGCGCCTCAACGACGGCAGCCTCGTCCGCCTCGGCTGGGGCAAGCCGGCACGGCTTATCCGGGCGTCGGTGACGAGCCAGACGAGCCTGATCGCGGCCGACATCGCCTCGGACAAGCCTCTCGCAAACGCGCTTCTCCGCGACGCTTTCCTGCCCGTTCCGCGCGGCGAGACGGTGACGGACGAGCAGGGCGCGCTCGCTGCGGCCCGGCGCATCGGGTATCCGGTCGTCGAGAAGCCGCTCAACGGCAACCATGGCCGCGGCGTCTCGGTCGGACTCCAGACGCGCGAGGCGGTCGCCGAGGCGTTCCAGATTGCCCGTCAGCACGGCCGCCGGGTGCTGGTCGAGGAAACGTTCGCGGGGCGGGACTACCGCGTCCTGGTGGTCGGCGGCCGGATGGTCGCCGCAGCCGAGCGCCGGCCGCCGGCCGTCGTCGGCGACGGCGTCCGGACGGTCGCCCAACTCGTCGAGGTGGCCAACGAGGACCCGCGCCGCGGCGAGGGGCACGCCCGCGCGATGACGCGCATCGTCCTCGACGACGTCGTCCGGGCCTTTCTCGCCGCCTCGGGGAGATCACTCGCCGACGTACCCGCCGCCGGCGAGACGGTCGCGCTGTGCCGGACCGCGAACCTGTCGCGCGGCGGGACCGCCCACGACGTTACGGACCGCGTCCACCCGAGCGTCCGGGCCGTCTGCGAGCGCGCGGCCCGCCTCGCCGGGCTTGACGTGTGCGGGGTCGATCTCGTGACCGAGAGCGTCGAGGAGCCGCTCAAGCAGGGCGGCATCGTCGAGGTCAATGCCGCGCCGGGCTTCCGGATGCACCTCGCTCCGGCCGAAGGCGAGCCCCGCGACGTCGGCGGCGCGGTCGTCGACATGCTGTTCCCTCCGGGCGCGCCGGTCCGCCCGCCGCTGATCGCCGTGACGGGCACGAACGGGAAGACATCGACGACGCGGATGATCGCCCACGTGCTCGGCCGGCAGGGCCTGACGGTCGGGATGACGTCGACCGAGGGCGTCTGGATCGGCGGCGCGCTCGCCGCCGAGGGCGACACGACGGGCCCGGCCTCGGCCCGGACCGTCCTCGCGGACCCAGCCGTGGACGTGGCCGTGCTGGAGACGGCGCGCGGCGGGATCGTCCGCCGCGGCCTCGCGTGGGACGGTGCCGACGTCGCCGTGTACACAAACATCGCCGCCGACCACCTCGGGCAGGACGGCATCCACTCGGTCGACGACATCTACCGTGTAAAGCGGCTCGTCGCCGAGCGCGTCCGTGCTGGCGGCACGCTCGTCCTCAACGCTGCTGACGCACGTCTTGCGGCGCTTCCCGACGATCCAGCCATGGGCGGGGTCGCGCGCGAGGTCGTCTTTTTCGCCCTTGAGCCGAACGCGGTCGTGCAGCGCCACTGCGCGGCCGGCGGACGCGCGCTTTACGTCGTCGACGGCTGGATCGTCGAGGCCGACGGAGCGACCGAGCGGCCCGTCGTGTCCATCGACGCGCTCCCGGTCACGATGGGCGGCGC
>DASVSE010000477.1:0-1510 GCA_036388235.1 Rubricoccaceae bacterium
AGGCCGCCGGCATCGACATGCCGATCGGCACGCAGCTGCTGATGATGCTCACGCTCATGCTGACGAGCAAGGGTGTCGCAGCCGTCCCGCGCGCCTCGCTCGTGATTCTCTCGGGCACGCTCGCCGCGTTCGGCCTGCCGCTTGCCGGCATCACCATCATCCTCGCCGTGGACGAGCTGATGGACATGGCGCGCACGACCGTCAACCTTGTCGGCAACTGTCTCGCGACGGCCGTGATGGCGCGCTGGGAGGGTGAGCTGGACATTCCCGACGAGACGATGCCCGCCGAGGCGATGCTCGCGCACGGCCCGTCGTCGCCCGAGGACGCCGAGGCGCGGGCCGAGATCGGCGTCCTGTAACGCGGGTCGCGCGCCTCGGTCGTGCTGCACCTGCGGGTTAGGCGCGGCGTTGTGACCTCCCGACCGGTCCAGGGGCGGCCGTACCTTCTCGCCGCCCCGCGACCCCGCCGTATGACTCGAGTCCGCCTGCCGATCGCCGCCCTCGCGGCTCTGCTCCTCGTCGCCGCGTGCGACTCGGCGCCTGGCCTGCCTGACGAGGGCGTCCGTCCGTCCGTGACGGCCTTCGCGCTCTCGCCCGCCCAGGACTCGCTCGAGACGACGGCTCTGACGGCGACCGTCCCGCTCGCGATCGAGGCGACGCTTGCCGGCGAAGGCCGCATCAGCGTCCGCGTCCTCGTCCGCTACTCGGGCACGCCGCGCGTTCAGAACGTCGACTCGCTCGTCGCCGACACACTTGTTACGGTGGAGCCCGGGCCGGTTCGCATCGCGCTTCCGCTCGCCCTCCCGCGCGGCGCCACGGGCGACTACGCCGTCTCGCTCTCGACGTCGGGCGTGGACGGCCGCACGGGCGGCGGCGCCTCAGGCGTGTTCCGCTTCCGCGCCGCCTCGCTCGGGCCGCCCTCCGTCTCGGGCGTGACGGCCGGCGCGAGCGTCACACGGCCCCAGAACGGCTCTGCCCCATTCCCCATCTCGGCGATCGTGAGTGACCCTGACGGCCTCGCCAACATCGCCGCCGTCGTCCTCACGGACGAGTCGGGCGCCGTCATCGTCGAACTGTTCGACGAGGGCCGGACGGGCCGTTCGACGGCCGACGCCACGGCCGGCGATGGCCGCTACACCGTCAGCATCGGCATCCCGGCCGCCTTCGAGCCCGGTTCGTACACGCTCGCCGTCGTCGCGCTCGACCGCGCCGGGACGCAGAGCGCGCCGGCCCCGTTCACGTTCGAGGTCCGATGATGCGCTGTCTCCTTGCGCTCACCGCGCTCGTCCTCCTCGGCTCGGCCGCGACGGCCCAGACGGGCGGCACGATCGACACCGGCGGAGCCCCAGTCCGCCTGCTGCCGCTCGGCGCCCGCAACGGCGTGAGCGTCCTCGACGGCGGCACGGGCACGCTCTACGCCGGCCCGCGCCTCATTGCCATCGCCCCCGACGGCCGCTTCTCGTTCCCCGGAGAGCAGGACGCCTTCGACCCGGCGACGTCCATCGCGCCG
>DASVSE010000478.1:0-4276 GCA_036388235.1 Rubricoccaceae bacterium
GGACGGCGCGACCTCGTACCGGGCGACCCAGCCTTCGGAGATGTCGCCGTAGTGGTAGCCGGCGTCGAGCGCCAGGCGGTTGCCGTCACGGATGTCGGGCTTGGACGCAAAGCGCTCGTCGATCCACGCGCGCGCGGGCTCGATCGGGCGCGTGTAAAGCCACAGCGCGAGCCCGAGCGCGAACATGTTCTTGGCACGGTCCTGCTCCTGCTTCGAGAGGCTCGTCTCGGCGAGCGCCTCGTGCGTGAGCCGCGTGAGCTCGACGCGGTGCGCCTCGTAGCCGTCGAGCGTGCCGTCGTCGAGCGGGCTGCGCTCGTAGCCCGCGAGGTCGAGGTCGCGCTTCGAGAACGCGTTCGTATTAACGATCACGGCCCCGCCCGCACGGACGCGGTGCAGGTGCACCTTGAGCGCCGCCGGGTTCATCGCGACCAGCAGGTCCACGTCGTCGCCGGGCGTGTGGACGCTGTGGTTGCCGAAGTGGAGCTGGAAGCCCGAGACGCCGTAGAGCGTCCCCGCGGGCGCGCGGATCTCGGCCGGGAAGTCCGGCTGCGTCCGCAGGTCGTTACGGGCGTGCGCCGTCGCGAGCGTGAACTGGCTGCCCGTGACCTGCATGCCGTCGCCCGAGTCGCCGGCGAACAGGACGACGACGTCGTCGAGCGCGAGCGTCGGGGAAGGGGCGAACGCCGCGGCGTCGGGGGCCGGATCGGAAGGAGGAGTCATGCAGTCGGAACGCGGCGCAGCGGGGGCGGATTCTGCCCCCGGGCAAGGCAAACGGGCATTTCACGCGCCGCGCCCGGCGCCGCCTCGGTCGGCCTCTTCCGCCGCCCTACTTCTTCTTGAACGACAGCGTCAGCGGGACGCCGATAAAGCCGAATGCCTTGCGGAGCTGGTTCTCGAGGTAGCGGCGGTAGTTCTCGCCGATGCCCTCGGGGTGGTTGCAGAAGAAGGCGAAGACCGGCGGCGCCTCGCGGACCTGGTTCGAGTACTTGATCTTGACGTACGTCCCGCGGTACGTCGGCGGGTGCTGCGCGCCGACGGCGGCCTCGACGGCCTCGTTGAGCTCGGGCGTCGGGACGCGCTTCTCGCGCTCGTCGTACACCTGGAGCGCGGCGTCGAGGACCTTGGGGGCCCGCTGGCCGGTGAGGGCCGAGACGAACACGACGGGGACGTAGTCCATCATGCCCAGCTTCTCGCGCATGTGGCGCTCCCAGTCGCGGGCCGTGTTGGTCTCCTTCTCGACCGTGTCCCACTTGTTGACCGCGATGACGAGGCCCTTTTTCATCGACTCGGCCTCGCGGAGGACCTTGGCGTCCTGCGTCTCCAGCCCGCGCTCGGCGTCGATGAGCAGGACCGCGACGTCGCAGGACTGGATCGCCCGCTGCGTCCGCAGGAGTGCGTAAAACTCGACGTTCTCCTGGATGCGGGCCTTTTTGCGAAGCCCGGCCGTGTCCACGAGCACGACCGGCGTGCCCTCGTGGTCGAGGCGCGCGTCGATCGCGTCGCGCGTCGTGCCCGGGACCTCGGTCACGATCGAGCGCGTGACGCCGAGCAGGCGGTTCGTGAGCGAGGACTTGCCGACGTTCGGGCGGCCGATGAACGCGATCCGCGGCGCGCCGTCGTCCTCGGCCATCTCGGACTCGGGCGGGAGCGCCTCGACGACGGCATCGAGAAAGTCGCCCGTGCCGGTCCCCGAGATCGACGAGAGCGGGTAGACGTGCTCGAAGCCCAGCGAGTAGAACTCGGCCGCGTCGAGCGCGCGCGCCGCGTTGTCGGACTTGTTGGCGACGATGAGCACGGGCTGGTTCGCCCGCCGCAGGATCGCGGCCACCTCCTCGTCGACGGTCGTGATGCCCGTCGTCGTGTCGACCACGAACAGGATGACGTCGGCCTCCTCGACCGTGAGCATCACCTGCTCGCGGATGGCGGCCTCGAAGCGCTCGGCCGAGCGCGGCACGAGCCCGCCCGTGTCCACGAGGTCGAACGTGCGGCCGTTCCACTCGACGTCGCCGTAGAGGCGGTCCCGCGTCACGCCGGACTCGTCGTGGACGATGCTGTCCCGGCTCTCGGTGAGGCGGTTGAAGAGCGTGCTCTTGCCCACGTTGGGCCGGCCGACGATGGCGACGAGTGCCATTTCTGATCCTGGAAGTTGAACCCGGAAACTAGCCTGCGCGCCGCGTCTGAGCCTCCGCGCGCCCTTCGTCCGCGGCTCGGGATGGGCCCGATGCGCCGCGGGCGCCGGCGCCCGCGAGATCTCCACCGGGACAGGGAAAGAGTTTGCGCCGCTGCGCGTTGTGCTGCTGCTCGTCCTCCCCACGCCATGCCGATCCGCCCGCTTGCTGCCGCGGCAGCCCTCTCCGTTCTCGTTGCCCTCGGCTGTGCCCGGGGCGACGCCTCGGCGGCTCCTGCCGTCCCGGCCTCGGCTCTCGCCGATACGGCGCCCGTCCCCCCGCGCATGGAGACCGCCGTCTTCGCCGGCGGCTGCTTCTGGAGCATGGAAAAGGTGTTCGACAACGCCCGCGGCGTCCAGCGCGCCGTCTCGGGCTTCTCGGGCGGGACGACGGTCAACCCGAGCTACGAGAGCACCTTCTCCAATCCGGCTGGCCACATCGAGGCCGTCCAGGTCGTCTTCGACCCGGCCGTCGTCTCGTACGAGATGCTCGTGCGCCTCTTCTGGCACAACGTGGACCCGACGGCGGCCGACCGCCAGTTCTGCGACCAGGGCGCGACCTACCGCGCGGCCATCTTCGCCCAGACGCCCGCTCAGACGCGCGTCGCGCAGGCGAGCCTCCGGCAGGTCGAGGCCCGGATGTCGCGCCCGGTCGTCGCGCGTGTCCGCGCCGCGGCCCCGTTCTACGCGGCCGAGTCCTACCACCAGGACTTTGCGCGCCGCAACCCGGACCGCTACGAGCAGTACCGCCGCGGCTGCCGCCGCGACGTGCGCCTCCGCGAGCTCTGGGGCGACGCCGCCGGCACCGCTGGGACACGCATCTAGCCGCTCGCTGACAGCCGCTCCTCTCCCCTTCTCCGATCTCATCGCCATGCTCCGCCACGCTGCCGTCCTCACTGTCGCCGTCGCCGCCCTCATCGGGACGGCCCTGCCGGCCTGCTCGCAGTCGACGCCCCGCCGCCCGGCCCGCTCGGCCCAGGAGACCGCCGCCCTCCGCGCCCGCCTCACGCCGATGCAGTGGCGCGTGACGCAGGAGGACGCGACGGAGCCCGCCTACCGCAACGCCTACCACGACAACCACGCCGACGGGATCTACGTCGACGTCGTCTCGGGCGTGCCGCTGTTCTCCTCGCGCGACAAGTTCGACTCGGGGACGGGCTGGCCGAGCTTTACGCGCCCGCTCGCGGCCTCGGCCGTGCGCACGGTCACGGACCGCCAGATGGGCTTCGCCCGAACGGAAGTCCGCGGCGCCCGCTCGGACGCCCACCTCGGCCACGTCTTCGACGACGGCCCCGCGCCGACGGGAAAGCGCTACTGCATGAACTCGGCCGCCCTGCGGTTCGTCCCCGTTGCCCGGCTCCAGGCCGAGGGCCTGGGCCGCTACGCGAGCCAGTTCAGCCGCCGCTAGCTCACGCCGCCTGCCGCACCGCCTCGGCCTGCGCCGCATCAAAGAGGCCGCGGCGGTAGCGGAGCACGTCGGCACCGACCGTGTGACCCTTCGCGGTTTGGAGCCGCCCCGGCAGACCGATGAGCGACCCATCGTCTGCGATGCCGACGCCGTACAGGTCGAACGCGGCGTGGTGCGTCGGGCAGAGGCAGAGGACGTTGGCGAGGGTGTCCGGCCCGTCGTGCGGGCGCCCGAGGGGCTGGATGTGTGCCGCCTCGGCATACGGGCCGCTCGGCGTCTCGACGCGGTCGCCGCACATCTGGCAACGGTAGCCGTGGAGGCGCTTCACCTCGCGCGTGACCGCCGTATCGCGGACGACGCGCGAGACTGTCACCTCGACGCGCGGCGCTGGCTCTCCGACCCGGCCGCTCGCGCCGTGCGCGTCGTAGGCAACCGGCGCGAGCCGTTCGAGGCGAAAGCGCCAGACGCGAAAGCCGTCCTCGCCGGCCGCGGGGAAGTAGTTCGCGACGCGGTACAGGCCGTCATAGCGGAAAAACCGCTCGGCCCGGCCCTGGATGAGACGGACGACGCGGACCGGCAGCCCGAGGCGCCCGCTCGTCGCGAGCGAGAGGTTCGGGCCGTTGAGCGTCTGGTCGGCTGTCTGACGTCTCGACACCGGGTCGCGCCCCCCTGCGCCCGTGTAGAGAATGACGTCGCCGAAG
>DASVSE010000479.1:0-10565 GCA_036388235.1 Rubricoccaceae bacterium
GCTGCGCACGTCGCTCAGCCCGGTGCCCGCCGCGCCGCGCCGCCGCCACCCCGCGGCGTCATCCTCGCCGGCGAGATCGACGCGGCCCGCCGCGACCGCCGGCTGCTCGTCTTTGCCCTCGTCACCGTTGCCGACGCCGAAACGGTCCTGCGCGGCGGGCCCGACGGCGTGGTCCAGGCGGAAGCCGCCCTCCGGCAGCGCCTCACCGCGGCGACGGCCGTGCGCCGCGTCGAACCCTTCGGCGACCTCCTCTTCGGCGTCTTCCTCGACGCCGAAGGCCCCGAGGTCGTCGCGTGGGCCGAGCGCGTGTCGCGCCAGGGGCGCCCGCTCCTCGTCGGGGCCGTGCCGGCCAACGGGACGGCCGACATCGTCCGTGCGACAGCG
This sequence comes from Rubricoccaceae bacterium, assembly GCA_036388235.1. Classification (GTDB taxonomy): domain Bacteria; phylum Bacteroidota; class Rhodothermia; order Rhodothermales; family Rubricoccaceae; genus DASVSE01. Next base: position 385 of record DASVSE010000479.1, read on the forward strand.
ACGGCGGCGCTCCAGAGCGCCTACGAGCGCGAGGTCGTCTGCGTCGTCGCCTCCTGAGCCCCTCATGCTGGTCGTCACCATCGTTCTCGACGGCGCCGGCGTCGGCGACGCGCCCGACGCGGAGGCCTACGGCGACGTGGGCTCGGACACACTCGGGCACGTCGTCGCGCAGGCGCGGCCTGCGCTGCCGAACCTCGCGCGCTGGGGACTCGGGCACCTCGTCGCCGGCCTGCCTGTGCCGGCCACGCCCGAGGCGTCGTGGGGCCGCCTGACGGAAGTCGCCGCCGGCAAAGACTCGACGACGGGTCACTGGTCGCTCGCAGGCCTCGACCTGATGGTCCCGTTCCCGACCTATCCCGACGGCTTCCCGCCGGACGTCGTAGACACGTTCTGCCGCGAGGCGGGCGTCGAGGGCGTCCTGTGCAACGCGCCCGGATCGGGCACGGCCGTCATCGACGCGTTCGGGCCAGAGCACCAGGCGACGGGCCGTCCGATCCTGTACACGTCCGGCGACAGCGTCTTCCAGATCGCCGCGCACGTCGACACGGTCCCGCTCGACCGGCTGTACGCGATGTGCCGAATCGCTCGCGAGCGCGTCTGCGTCGGCCCGCACGCCGTCGGGCGCGTCATCGCGCGGCCATTCCGCGGCACGCCCGGCGCGTACACGCGCGACTCGGCCGCGCGCAAGGACTTCTCGCTCCCGCCGCCCGGCCCGACGCTTCTCGACGCGCTTCAGGCGGCGGGCGTCCGGACGGTCTGCGTCGGCAAGGTCGGGGCCCTGTTTGCCGGGCAGGGCGTGGACGAGGAGATCAAGACGGCCGGCAACGCCGACGGAATCGAGCACACGCTCGGTGCTATCGCCGACGCTCGCGCCTCGGGTCGGCCGACGTTCGTCTGGACCAACCTCGTCGACTTCGACGAGCTCTTCGGCCACCGCGGCGATGCGCCCGGCTTCGCCGGCGCCCTCGTTGCGTTCGACGCGGCCCTTCCGCGCCTCGAAGCCGCTCTGCCGCCCGAGTCGGTCCTCATCGTCACGGCCGACCACGGCAACGACCCCACGACACCCGGCAGCGACCACACGCGCGAGCGCGTGCCGCTCCTGATGCAGGCCCGCGATGCGGCCGGCACCGTCCAGCCCGGCCGCCCCCTCGGCACCGGCGCGACCTTCGCCGACCACGCCGCGACGGTCGCCCGGGCGTTCGGCGCCGCGTGGAGCGGCCCGGGGACGCCGCTGTGAGCGCCGCTGCTGGAGCGGCGCCTCGACGGAGCCACCTCCGTGCGCTCGAAGCCGAGGCCGTCCACATCCTGCGCGAGGTCGCGGCCCAGTTCGAGCGGCCCGTGCTGCTGTTCTCGGGCGGCAAGGACTCGATCGTCATGGTCGAGCTCGCCCGACGGGCCTTCGCGCCCGGTCCGATCCCGTTCCCGCTCCTGCACGTCGACACGGGCCACAACTTCCCCGAGACGCTCGCCTTCCGCGACTGGCTCGTGGGCCAGACCGGCGCGACGCTCCACGTCACGAGCGTCGAGGACGCCATCCGGCGGGGCGTGGTGCAGGAGGAAAGCGGCCCCGAGGCGAGCCGCAACAGCCTCCAGACGGCCGTCCTGCTCGACGCGCTTGCCTCGCTGCGGGCCGATGCGGCCCTCGGCGGCGGACGCCGCGACGAGGAAAAGGCGCGCGCCAAGGAGCGCATCTTCTCGCACCGCGACCGGACGGGCCAGTGGGACCCGCGCAACCAGCGCCCCGAGCTCTGGAACCTCTACAACGGCCGCATCGCGCCCGGTGAGCACGTCCGCGTCTTCCCGCTGAGCAACTGGACCGAGCTCGACGTGTGGCTCTACATCCGCGCCGAGCGCATCGCCGTCCCGACGCTCTACCTCGCGCACGACCGCGAGACGGTCGACCGGCGGGGGACGCTCCTTGCGGTCACGGACCACCTCACGCTCCTCCCCGGCGAGACGGCCGCGCCACGGCGCGTCCGCTTCCGGACGGTCGGGGACGTGACGTGCACCGGCGCCGTCGAGAGCACGGCCGCGACGCTCGACGCCGTCGTGGCCGAAGTCGCCGGGGCCGTCCAGACCGAGCGCGGCGGTCGGCACGACGACCGCCGCTCCGAGGCGGCGATGGAGGACCGCAAGCGCGCCGGCTACTTCTGAGATGGCCCACCCAGACCCCCCGCCGGCCGGCGTGTTTGTCCCGCCCCCAGCCAACCCCGAGGCTGGATCCGGCGCGGCCGACCTGCTCCGCATCACGACGGCCGGCTCGGTCGACGACGGCAAGAGCACGCTCCTTGGGCGCCTGCTCGTCGAGACGCGCTCGGTCCTCGCCGATCAGCTCGCCGCCGTGACCGAGGCGAGCCGCCGCCGCGGCCATGCGCGCCCGGACCTCGCCCTCCTCACCGACGGCCTCCGCGCCGAGCGCGAACAGGGGATCACCATCGACGTCGCCTACCGGGCCTTCGCGACGCCGCGCCGCGCCTTCCTCGTCGCCGACACGCCCGGGCACGTCCAGTACACGCGCAACATGGTCACGGGCGCGTCCACGGCCAGCCTGGCCATCGTGCTTGTGGACGCCCGCCGCGGCGTGCAGACGCAGAGCCGCCGCCACGCCTTTGTCGCGAGCCTGCTCGGCATCCGCCACCTCGTGTTCGCGGTCAACAAGATGGACCTTGTGGACTACGCCGAGGCGGCCTTTACAGCCGTCGCCGACGAAGCAGCCGCCTTCGCCGCCCGCCTCGGCGTGCCCGACGTGGCGGTGATCCCGGTCTCGGCCCTCCACGGCGACAACGTCGCCGAGCGCTCTCCGGAGATGCTGTGGTACGGCGGCGCGACGCTCCTGCACCACCTTGAACACGTCTCAGTCGGTGGCGACCGCAACCCGGTCGACTTCCGGTTTCCGGTCCAGCTCGCGCTCCGCCCCGACGCCGGCTTCCGCGGCTTTGCCGGGACCGTTGCCTCGGGCGCAATCCGCGCGGGCGAGCGCGTCGCCGTCCTGCCCTCGGGCGTCGAGACGAGCGTCCGCGCCGTTTACGAGTCGGGCCGGGAGGTCGCAGAGGCGCGTGCCGGCGACGTCGTCGTGATTACGCTCGCCGACGAGGTCGACGTCGCCCGCGGCGACCTGCTCGTCCGCGACCAGAACCGGCCGCTCGTCGGGACCAGCCTGGAGGCGATGGTGTGCTGGATGGACGACCGCCCGCTCGCCGTAGGCCGCCGCTACGTGCTCCGGCAGACGACGCGCGAGACGCCTGCGCACGTCACCGCTGTCGTCTACCGCGTCGACGTCGACACGCTGCACCGCGCGCCCACGACCACGCTCAGCCTGAACGACATCGGGCGCGTCCGCATCGAAACCGCCTCCCCCGTAAGCTTCGACGCCTACCGCGACAACGCCGCGACGGGCGCCTTCGTCCTCGTCGACGCGGATACGAACGCGACGGTCGCGGCAGGCATGGTCCGCGGCGGCGCTGCGATGGTCGGCCGGGCGGACGTGCGCTCGCCTGCCACGGCAGGGCCCGACACACAGGCGCCCGGGACGCCTCGGCGCTCGGAGGCGCCGGTCTCGCCCGACGTCGTCCGCGACGCACCCGGCGTGACGCGGGCCGAGCGCGAGGCGCGGCAGGGCCACCGTGGCGGCGTGGTATGGCTCACGGGCCCGCCCGGAGCGGGCAAGTCAGCGGTCGCCCGCGAGGCCGAGCGCCGCCTCTTCGCCCGCGGCGCGACTGTGCTCGTGCTCGACGGCGACGACCTCCGCCACGGCCTCTCAGGCGACCTCGGCTTCGCGCCTCGTGACCGCCGCGAAAATGTCCGCCGGGCGGGCGAGGTCGCGCACCTGCTCGTCGAGACCGGCGCGGTCGTGCTGTGCTCGTTCGTCTCGCCCTCGCGCGCCGACCGCGCGGCCGTCCGCGCCCGCTTTGCCCCCGGCGACTTTGCCGAAGCACTCGTGACTGCACGCCCCGAGACGCTCCGCGCCCGCGACCCCAAAGGCCTCTACGCCCGCGCGGCGGCAGGCGAGATCGCCGACCTCACCGGAGTCGGCGCCCCGTACGAGTCGCCCGAGACGCCCGACCTGGTGCTCGACACAGACGCACTCTCGCTCGACGCCGCCGTCGAGGCCGTCCTTGCGCACCTCGCGGCCCGCGGTTGTGTCCCCGACTGAAGGCCCCGCCTGAAAGCCCGAGCGGATGCCGATCTTGACGCGACGCCTGCCTCGTTTTCGATGCCCAAGACCCTCGCCGACTTTCCCGACCGCGACAGCCTCGGCCGCACGCTCGGCATCGAGATCGTCGACGCCAGCTCCGAGCGCGTCGTCGCGACGATGCCCGTCGGGCCGCGCGTGCACCAGCCCCTCGGCTACCTCCACGGCGGCGCGAGCGTCGCGCTCGCCGAAACGGTCGTCTCGGTCGGTGCCTACCTCGCGGCGCCCGAAGGGCACACGGCGTTCGGGATGGAGATCAACGCGAACCACCTCCGCCCGATGCGTGAGGGCGTGCTGACGGCGACCGCTACGCCGGTCCACGTCGGCCGGACGAGCCATGTCTGGGAGGCCAGTCTGCGAGACGAGCGCGGCCAGCTCGTGTGCACGAGCCGCTGCACGCTCGCCATCGTCCCACTCCGCGCGCCGGGCGGTGAAGACTGATCGGGCAGACGGTTAACAATCATATTGAAGTAGACCACCGCGGAGACTCGCCTATCTTGAGCCGATACTGTTAGGGCAGGCACCTCACGCAATGGAACACGTCCCGTCAGACCGATCGGCGTTCGGCACGCCGAATCTGGTCCCGATGCCCGACACCGGAGCACCGGGCCGCCTTCGGGACCCGAACCCGCACTTCGGCTACCCCGTCGACCGCGGGGCGCAGCTCCGCGAGTGGCTCAACGTCGCCTACCGGGGCCGGTGGATCATTCTCGCCACGCTCGTCGCCGTCCTCGTCCCGACGCTGTGGTACGCGACGCACCTCCCGAACCGCTACCGCGCCGAGACGGTCCTGCTCGTCGAGACCGGCGACACGTCCGAACTCTCCAACGTCCTCCCGACGGCTGCGGCTGAGGCGCTCGGGGGCGGCAAGGGCCGCCAGATCGAGAATGAAGTCCTCCGCCTGCGCCGCTCGGACGTCCTCTTCGAGGGCACGGCCGCACAGCTGCTCGCCGAACGCGCAGACGACGCCCCTGCCTTCCCGCTGCTTCGCGAGGAGAGCGGCGCCCTCGCCTCGCCAGGCACCGTCGCCGCGCGCCTTCGGATGGCGATCTCGGTCGCGCCCGAGGGCCGCGATCTCGACGCGATCCGCATCTCGGTCGCGAGCACATCGCCCGAGGAGGCTGCGACGGTCGCCAACGCGTACGCGCAGCAGTACATCGGCCGTGCCCGCAACGGCAGCCGAGCCAGCGTCCGCGCCACGCGCACGTTCCTGGAGACGCAGGTGGACTCGCTGGCAACGGAGCTCATCGCCCGTGAGGAGGCCGTCCGGGCGTACATGACGCGCGAGGGCGCCATGCGCCTCGACGACGAGGCGAGCCGCATCGTCGAGCAGATCGCCTCGCTCGAGGCGGCCCGCGACGAGGCGGCGATCTCGGCCCGCCTCCGCGGCGCGTCGGCCGCGGCCATCGGCGGCGAGATCGCGCGCGTCGAGCCGCGCCTCGGCGAGCGCATCGCCGCGCGCGTCGCCCCGGGGACCGAGGCCGAGATCACGGCCGCACAGACCGAGATCCGCCGCCTTCAGGGTGAGCTGGAGGTCTACTACGGCCGCAACCCCGAGCTCCGCAACACACCGGACAGTGACGTGCCGGACCTCATCGCGACGCGCCGCGACCGCATCACGCGCCTGCGCCGCCGCGCCGACACGCTCGCCGACGAGTATGCCGCCGGGGCGGTCGCCTCGGGGGGCGTGGACCCGTCCGACGAGGGCGTCGGGCGCGTGAGCGAGCTCCGCCGCAGGAGGACGGACGCACAGATCGAGCAGAGTGGCTTCGACGCGCAGGCCCAGACCATCGACGGCCGCCTCGCGACCTACGAGGCCGAGCTGTCGCGCATCCCCAGCCAGGCCGTCGAACTCGCGCGCCTCACCCGTGCGCGGCAGGCGACCGAAGGCCTCATGACGGCGCTTCAGGAGCGCCTCCAGGAGGCGCGCGTCGCCGAGCAGTCCGAGCTCGGCTACGCCGAGGTCATCAGCGCCGCGAGCCGGCCGGGCCTGCCGTTCGAGCCCAACCGCAAGCGGATCGTCCTGCTCGGCCTCCTGCTCGGCCTCGGCGCGGGCGTCGGGCTGGCCCTGCTCCGGGTCCGTCTGGACCACCGCCTGCACCGCCCCGAGGACCTCCGCGACCGCGGCCTGACGGTTCTTGGGACGATCCCGGACACGACGACGCTCGTCAAGCAAGACTTTGGCGGCAAGGAGACTGTGACCATCAACGGTCGCAGCCTCAACACGCATCTCACGGTCCTGCTCGTCCCGCTCGCGCAGGCGTCGGAAGCCTACCGCGCCCTCCGGACCAACATCCAGTTTTCGCGGCCCGACGTCGTCGTGCGGACGGTTCTCGTGACGAGTGCAAGCCCGTCCGAAGGCAAGTCCACGACGGCGGCCAACCTCGCCGTCGCGATGGCGCAGACCGGCCGCCGCGTCCTCCTGGTCGATGCCGACCTCCGGCGCCCGCGTCAGCACGCCCTCTTCGGCATCTCGCGCACGCCCGGCGTCTCGGACGTGCTCTTTCAGCCCATCGAGGCAGGCCTGCTGCCGCCCGGCCTCGCAACGTCGGGCGTCGAGGACCTCGACGTCCTCTCGGCGGGCGTCCACGCACCCAATCCATCCGAGCTGCTCGGCTCGCGCGCCTTCCGCGACCGCCTCGCCGCCTGGGCCGAGGGGTACGACGCGGTCGTGATCGATGCCCCCCCGATCCTCGCCGCGACGGACGCCGTCCTGCTCTCGACGCAGGTCGATGCGACGGTCTTGGTCGCGCGTGCCGGCCAGACGAAAGACTTTGAGCTCGCCCGCGCGCTCGAACAGCTCCAGAGCGTCGGTGCCTCGGTCATCGGGACCGTCTTCAACGGGTTCGACGCGACGCAGGCGTATGGCTACAAGTACCGCTACACGACGGGCTACGACCTGAAGTACGCCTACGGCTACACCGAGTCCCTCCCGGGTCCCTCGCGCGACGCATGACGCCCGCCATGTCTGTCTGGCGCGTCTTCTACACGAAGCCGCGCGCCGAGAAGCGTGTCGCGGAGCGCCTCGGCGCGGCCGGCCTCGACGTGTTCGTGCCGCTGCGGACGACCCTGCGCCAGTGGTCGGACCGCCGGCAGCGCGTCGAGACGCCGCTCTTCCCGGGCTACCTCTTCGCGCGCGTCGACGAGCGTGCGCGCCTCGCGGTCCTGGAGGACGAGGGGGTCGTCAAGACGGTCCACTTCGGCGGCACGCTGGCCATCGTCCCCGAGCGCGAGATGGCCCTGATCCGGATTCTGGCCGAGTCACCGGAGCACGTCGAGGCCGTCGCACGCGAGGCGTTCCCGCTCGGGGCCGAGGTGTACGTCTCCCGTGGGCCGCTCGCGGGCACGCACGGCCGCGTCGTCGGACACCCGCGCGAGCTGTACCTGCTCGTCGAGGTGCCGAGCGTGCAGCAGGCCGTCCGCATCCACCTTCCGGCCGACTGGGCCGTCCGGCCGGCATCCGAGGCGCAGTCCGTGCCTGAGCACAGGGGCGCGACGAGTGTTCGAAAGGGGTTTATTCGTGCCGAGATGCGCTAGGCCTCTCCGGTGTCCGATCCGGCGTGAAGTTTCGTGCTACACACAGGCGCGGCCGTGCCGGAATCTGTTTTGAACAAACGGGAGGGGTAGGTTCTCACCCACCAGACCCTCCCGGTCATTCCCTTACGGGACCACGCGCGGCGTGGGACTGACGGGGCGAAGCCGTTTCCAGATTACTCTGTCTCTCCTCGCTTTTCTCTGCGGCCCAACCTCTCGTGACGCTCTGTGTGCGGCATAGCGGCAACTTTTGACCGCACCGGCCGCGGGGTCGATGCCGAGGCGCTCGCCCGTGTCGGGGCGCACATGGCGCGCCGCGGGCCGGACGGGCACGGGGTCTGGACTGCGCCGGACGGACGCGCCGGGCTGGCGCACCGGCGCCTGTCCATCATCGACCTGACGGCCTGCGGCGCTCAGCCGATGCATTCGGCGGACGGCCGTCTCGTGGTCTCGTTCAACGGCGAGATCTACAACTACCGCGCCCTCCGCGCGGCCCTCGAAGCCGACGGCGCGCGCTTCGCGTCGGAGTCCGACACGGAGGTCCTGCTGCACCTCTATGCGCGCCACGGTGCCGGCCTCGTCGAGCATCTGCGCGGCATGTACGCCTTCGCGTTGTGGGACGCCGAGCGCGGCGGGATGCTGCTCGCCCGCGACCCGTACGGCATCAAGCCGCTCTACGTCGCCGACGACGGCCACACGTTCCGCGCCGCCTCGCAGGTCAAAGCCCTCCTCGCCGGCGGCGGCATCGACACGGCCCCGGAGCCGGCCGGCCACGCGGGCTTCTTTCTCTGGGGCTCCGTGCCTGAGCCGTACACGCTCTACCGCGGCATCCGGGCCCTTCCGGCCGGCCACACGCTGTGGGTGGATGCCCACGGCCCGCACGACGCCGTCCCGTTCGCATCCGTCTCCGACGCCCTTCGACGTGGGACGCGCATCGCACCCGACGCCAGCGACGTGCCCGGCCACCTGCGCGATGCCCTGCTGGACACGGTCCGGGCGCACCTCGTCGCTGACGTGCCCGTCGGCGTGTTCCTCTCGGCCGGCCGAGACTCGGCGACGCTCGCGGCGCTCGCAGCCGAGGTCGGTGGGACGCTGAAGACGGTCACACTCGGCTTCGAGGAGTTCCGGGGCACGTCCGATGACGAGGTCCCGCTCGCCGAGGCCGTCGCGCGGCACGTCGGCGCGGACCACCAGACAGTCTGGACGACGGCCCGCGACTTTGCCGACGCCCGCGAAGACCTGCTCGCGGCGATGGACCAGCCGACCCTCGACGGCGTCAACACGTACTTCGTGAGCCGTGCCGCGGCTCAGACGGGTCTCAAGGTGGCGCTCTCGGGCGTCGGCGGCGACGAGCTCTTCGGCGGCTACCCGAGCTTTGCCGAGGTCCCGCGCCTCGTCCGCACGATGCGGCCCATTCCGGCTGGCCTCGGTCGGGCCGCGCGTGTCGCTGCGGCGCCTCTGCTCCGCCGTGTGACGAGTCCCAAGGCGGCCGGCCTCGCCGAGTATGGCGGCACGTGGGGCGGGGCGTACCTGCTCCGCCGGGCCCTGTTTATGCCGTACGAGCTCCCGGCGGTCCTCGGCCGCGACATGGCGCGCGCCGGCCTGGATGCCCTCCGTCCGGTTGAGACGCTCAGTGCCGCGGCGGATCGGCAGGGCTCGGACCATGCGCGCGTTTCGGCGATGGAGTCCGTCCAGTACATGCGCAACCAGCTGCTCCGCGACACCGACTGGGCGAGCATGGCGCACAGCCTCGAAGTCCGGACGCCGCTCGTCGACTGGGCGCTCCTGGGTGCCCTTGCGCCGGGCGTGGCGTGCCGCCCCGAGCGCATCACCAAGGCGGCCCTTGCCGCCACGCCGCAGCCCGCTTTGCCCCACGACGTGTTGAACCGCCCCAAGACGGGCTTCTCGATCCCTGTCCGCGAGTGGCTCGCCGGAGAGGCGCACGCCGAACGGGGGCTGCGGGGTTGGACGCGCACGGTCTACACCGCCTTTACGTGAGCCGTAAGACCGTTCTTGCTCTCGTGACCGACGCGTACGGCGGCCGCGGCGGGATCGCGCAGCACAACCGCCACCTGCTCGCGGCTCTCGCCTCCGCCCCGGGCGTGGACCGTGTGACGGCGCTGCCACGGATCGTCCTGGACCCGACCGAGACGGCTCCAGCCGAACTGGACTGGCGGCCAGACATCGCCGGCTCGAAGCTGCGCTATGTCGCAGCGGCGATTGGTGAAGCCCGTCGGAGCCGCCCCGTTGTGGTCGTGTGTGGGCACCTCCACCTGCTACCCCTCGCCGCCCTTGCTGCCCGGGCGGCCGGCGGGGCGCGCCTCGTCGCCGTCGCGCACGGCATCGAGGCGTGGCCGGACCCCGGTGCGGCCCGCCGCGCCCTCGTCCGCCGCGTAGACACGCTCGTCTCGGTCAGTCGCTTCACGCTCCGCCGGGTCGAACGCTGGGCCGGCCC
>DASVSE010000480.1:0-2513 GCA_036388235.1 Rubricoccaceae bacterium
GGCCGGGGCAGCGGGCCGTTTGGAGGTTTCTGCTGGTCCGCTCGTGCCTGAACACCAGACAGGCCTATTCCTGGATAGAACGCGTTTCCACCAGAGACGCACCGGCTCGGGCATGGCAGCGGGCTAGCTTGGCCGGGTTCCGCCGCCGCCCCGATGCAGATCATCGCAGACCTCGACGTGCTCCCGCCCGACGCGCTCGACGCCGTCGCCCCGGTCTCGTCCGCTCCCGACGCCCGTACCTCGGACCAGCCACGGGTCCACGCACCAGCGCCGAGTTCGCCCGGCCGCGTTGGGGCGCGTCGCGTCTACATAGAGACGTACGGCTGCCAGATGAACGTCGCGGACTCCGAGGTCGTCGCCTCCATCTTGCAGGCCGAGGGCTACACGCTCGCCACGAGCGACGCTGACGCCGACGTGGTCCTCATTAACACGTGCGCGATCCGCGAGAAGGCCGAAGACCGCGTCCGGGCGCGCCTCGGCACGCTCCGTGCCCGCAAGACGGCCCGCCTCGCTGCACGCGAGCCGGACCTGACGATCGGCGTGCTCGGCTGCATGGCCGAGCGCTTGCGCGCCAAACTGCTGGACCAGGAAAAGCTCGTCGACGTCGTCGCCGGGCCCGACGCTTACCGCGACCTCCCGCGCCTGCTCGCGCACACGCACACGACCGGGCAGGCCGCCGTCAACGTGCAGCTCTCGCGCGAGGAGACCTACGCCGACCTCGCGCCGGTCCGCTACGACGCCAACGGCGTCTCGGCGTTCGTCTCGATCATGCGCGGCTGCGACAACATGTGCGCCTTCTGCGTCGTGCCGTTCACGCGCGGGCGTGAGCGCTCGCGGCCCGCCGGCTCCATTCTCGACGAGGTCAAAGCGCTCGTCGACGGCGGTTACAAGGAGGTGACCGTCCTCGGCCAGAACGTCAACTCGTACCGGACGGACCAGGAGGGGACGGCCGTGGACTTTGCCGAGCTGCTCTACCGGATCTCGCTGCTCTCGCCCGAGCTCCGGATCCGCTACTCGACGAGCCACCCGAAAGACTGCTCAGACGCGCTCCTGCACGTCCACGCCGAGCGCCCTACGGTGTGCAACTTCATTCACCTGCCCGTCCAGCACGGCAACACGGACGTCCTCGCGCGCATGCGCCGCACGTACTCGCGCGACGAGTACCTCGCGCTCGTCGGCCGCGCCCGCGCCCTCGTTCCCGACCTGACGCTCTCGACGGACATTATCGCGGGCTTCTGCGGCGAGACCGACGCCGAGCACGCCGACACGCTCTCGCTGATGGACGCCGTCGGCTACGACTCGGCGTTCATGTTCGCCTACTCCGAGCGGCCCGACACCTACGCCGCGCGCAAGCTGGCCGACGACGTACCCGAAGCGCTCAAGAAGGCGCGCCTCGGCCAGATTATCGCGCGCCAGAGCGCGACGAGCCTCGCCCGCAACCTCGCCCGCGTCGGCCGCGTCGAGACGGTCCTCGTCGAGGGCCGCTCCAAGCGCTCCGACGCCCAGCTCTGCGGCCGGACCGACGGCAACCACATGGTCGTCTTCGACCGGCCCGAGACGCTTCTCGGCACGCCGCTCGGCGCGGGCGACTACGCGACCGTCGAGGTCACGGCCGCGACGAGCGCCACGCTCCGCGGGCGCTTCCTGGGCCGAACGACGCTCGCGGACGCGTCCCTCGTCTCGCCAGCTGCCGTTGTCCTCTGAGCAGGCGGGCCGAGCGCCCGCCGGGCCAGAGTGAGGGCCGGCTGCACCCCAGCGCCCCGCCTCGGGCGACTGCGCGACGGGCCAGCCGGGCTCTGCTACCTTGTGGCTTACACATACGCGACCGATGGACCGACAGGCGCTTCAGGAACGATTTGGCATTCTCGGCGACAGCCCCGCCCTGCGCGGGGTGCTGGACCGTGTTCGGCAGGTTGCACCCGCCGATATCGCCGTTCTTCTCGAAGGAGAGTCGGGTGTCGGTAAGGAGCTGATCGCGGCAGCGGTCCACGGGCTTTCTGCCCGGCGCCACAAGCGGCTCGTCGTCGTCAACTGCGGTGCGATCCCCGAGGGCCTCATCGAGAGCGAGCTGTTCGGCGCGGAGAAGGGCGCCTACACAGGCTCCGTCGAGCGGCGGACGGGCTACTTCGAGGAAGCCGATGGCGGGACGATCTTTCTCGACGAGATCGGCGAGATGCCGCTCATGGCGCAGGTAAAGCTGCTTCGCGTCCTCGAAACGGGCCAGTACAGCCGCGTCGGGGGCGCTGCCACGCTCAAGACCGACACGCGCGTCGTTGCGGCGACGAACAAGGACCTGGGCGCCGAGGTCGCGGCCGGACGCTTCCGCGAGGACCTCTACTACCGGCTGTCGGCCGTCCAGCTTCGCATTCCGCCCCTCCGCGAGCGCGGCGCCGATGTGCCGCTCCTCTTCGACTCCTTCCTACGGCGCTTCGCGCGGCAGTACGACGCCCCCAACCTGCGCCTCGCGCCTGACGCCGCGGACCTGCTCACGCGCTATTCGTGGCCCGGCAACG
>DASVSE010000481.1:0-3494 GCA_036388235.1 Rubricoccaceae bacterium
CTCCGCGCGGAGGTTTTGGCTCGGTCGCGGACCCAGACCCAGTACCGCGCCCTCTTCGAGGCCTCCCCCGACGCCGTCCTCGTCCTCGACCCCCACTCCGAGACCGTCCTCGACGCCAACGGGCCCGCCTGCGCCCTCTACCGGCGATCCCGCGAGAGCCTCATCGGCAGCTCCATGGCCGACGCCTCGCCCGATGCCGCACCCGGACGAGCCGCCGTCGCCGAGATGCTCGCCCGCGGCGGCGCCGTCCAGTTCGAGTCCGTCCACCGCCGACACGACGGCACCGCCTTCGACGTCGCCATCAGCGCCTCGCTCGTCCGGCTCGACGACCGCGCCGTCGTGCTCTCGGTCAACCGCGACGTGAGCGCGCGCAACCGCGCCGACGCGGCGCTGCGCGAGAGCGAGGGTCGCTACCAGACGTTCCTCGAGCTTACCGCCGAGGGCATCTGGCGCTTCGACCTCGACGCGCCGGTGCCGGTGGACCTGCCGGTGGCCGAGCAGGTCGCGCGGATCCTCGCCGGCGGGTACCTCGCCGAGTGCAACCAGGCGATGGCGCGGATGTCCGGCGGTGCACCTCCGGAGGCGCTGGTGGGCACGCGGCTCTCGGCGCTGCTGGACCCGGGCGACCCGGCGACGACGGCGTACCTGACGGCGTTCGTGGCGTCGGGGTACCGTCTCGAGGACGTCGAGCGGCGGTCGACGGGGGGTGACGGGTCGGTGCTGGTGTGCGAGAACTCGCTGACGGGCCTGGTGGCGGCGGGCCCGGACGGGTGCCGGGCGCTGGTGCGGGTGTGGGGGACGCAGCGGGACGTGTCGGCGCGGCACGGGGCCGAGGTCGCACTCCGCGACAGCGAGGAGCAGTACCGGCTGCTCGCCGACACGGCGACCGACGTGATCCTCACCATCGACGCATCGAGCACGATCCGCTACGCCAACCGCGCCGCCGAGACGGTCTTCGGGTACGCCCCGGCCGAGCTCATCGGGTCGCCGCTGTCGGCATTGATGCCGGCGGCGCTTCGTCCAGAACACCACGCGGGGATCGAGCGGTACGTCCGGACCGGGGAGAAACGGCTGCCGTGGGGCCAGGTCGAGACGCGAGGGCGCCGGAAAGACGGGTCGGAGATGGCGCTCGCGATCTCGTTCGGCGAGTACGCCGTCGGCGAGGAGCGGCTCTTCACGGGGATCATCCGGGACACGACGGCTCAGAAGACGACGCAGGAGGCACTTCGGCAGAGCGAGGCGCGCTTCCGCCAGATTGCCGAGGTGCTGCCGCAATTCGTCTGGACCGCCCGCCCGGATGGCCACGTGGACTACTTCAACGCGCGCTGGTGCGACTACACCGGACAGACGACCGAGACGTGGACGTGGGGCGCCGCAGCACACCCCGACGACGCTGCGCAGAGCCGGGCACGGTGGCAGCACTCGCTCGACACCGGGGAGAGCTTCGAGATGGAGCTGCGCCTGCAGCGGGCCGCCGACGGGGCCTACCGGTGGTTTATCGGGCGGGCCGAGCCGGTCCGCGACCCGGCCGGCGCGATCGTCCAGTGGTTCGGCACGTGCACCGACGTCCACGACCTTTACGAGGCCCGCGAGCGGCTCCGCGCCAGCGCCGAGCGGCTTCGGCTCGTCCAGCGGGCGACCGACGACATGGTCTGGGACTTCGACGTCGAGACCGGGACGACCACCTGGGGCCCGTCGGCCTTTCGGCGGCTGGGCTGGCCCGAGCTCCAGGGCACGACGGACACGGCGTGGTGGACCGACCGGATTCACCCCGACGACCGGGCGCGGGTCGCTGCCTCCGGGCAGGCCCTCTTCGGAGGCGACAGCCTCAGCTGGCAGGAGGAGTACCAGTTCCAGAGGGCCGACGGGACGTATGCGTACGTCGTCGACCGCGGGTACCTCTCCCGGAGGGGCGACGGTCGGCCCGAGCGGGTCGTCGGGGCGATGCTCGACCTCACCGACCGGAAAGCCGCGGAGTGTGCCCTTGTGGAGGCGAAGGAGGCGGCCGAAGAGGTCGCGCGGGCCAAGGGCTCGCTGCTGATGAACATGAGCCACGAGATCCGCACGCCGCTCACCGCCGTCCTCGGCTACGCGGAGATGCTCGCCGACGAGGCCCCGCCGGACCTCCAGGACCTCGTCGAGCCGATCTGGCGCGGCGGCAAGCGGCTCATGGACACGCTGGACTCGGTCCTGTACCTCGCCCAGATCGAGGCCGGCGCGGTCCCGCTCGCAACAGCCACCGTGAACCTCCACGACGAGGCCGAGGCCGCCATTGCCGCCCTCCAGCCGCTCGCGCAGCGCCGCGGACTTGCGCTTACCCTCCATGGCACCGACACGGCCGCACGCGCCGACCGGCCAGCACTCGCCCGCGTGCTGATGAACCTCGTCGGCAACGCGCTCAAGTTCACCGAGCGCGGCACGGTCTCGGTCGACGTGTGGGCCGAGGGCGAGAGCGCGTGGCTCCGGGTGACAGACACGGGCATCGGGATCGACCCGGCGTTCTTGCCGCACGTGTTCGCGGACTTCGAGCAGGAAAGCTCGGGCGCCAACCGAAGCCACGAAGGGAACGGGCTCGGCCTGGCCGTCACGCAGGGCCTGGTAACGGCGATGGACGGTGGGATTTCGGTGTCGAGCGAGAAGGGCGTCGGCAGCACGTTCACAGTCCGCCTGCCAGCGGACTGACGCCGACCCCGACCGTCGGTCGGCGCACCTGAAACCGCATCGGTAGGGACGACTGCCACGTCTCGCTCGCCGGTGCACACGCCATCAAACTGCCTCACCCGCGCCCACGTCTGCAGGGACGAGGGCCGCTATTCACGTCCGGTCGCCTAGGGAGGGAGATAGCCGGTGTGGCACGGACGCGACATCCCCACCTGCGGTCAACCCGGCTCTCACGGCCGGCCGAATTTGACATCGAGCTCGACCCCAGACGCCTTCAGGAAGGCCGACGGGAGCTCGCCGCCGGCGAAGACGAACACGTGGTCGGCCGGGACCGTGCCCGTCCCGGCAGGTCCTGAGAGCGTCACCGAGGCCTCGTCGATGCCCGTCACCTCCGTTTCCCAGAGCGGCGTCACCCGGCCGGCCGCGACGGCGGCGTCGAAGCGGTCCTGGTTCGCCGCCTTGATCCGGCTCAGGCGGTCGCGGCGGTACGACAGGCGGACCTCGGTCCCGGCCTGCATCCCCAGCGCGACGGCCGCCTCGATGGCCGAGTCGCCGCCGCCGACGACGAGGACGCGGCACCCGGCGTAGGCCTCGGGCTCCATGAGCGCGTACGCGACGTGCGCGGCGTCCTCGCCGGGGACGCCGAGGCGGCGGGTCGTCCCGCGCCGGCCGAGGGCGAGGACGACGCGGCGCGCCCGCCACGCGTCGGCCTCGGGCTCGGCCGCGGGGTCGGTGCCGGCCGTGACGATGCGGAAGCCGGCCGGGTCGGGGACGACGGCCGTGACGGCCTGGCTCGTCCGGAGGTGCGCCCCGACGCCGGTCTGGTCCGCGAC
>DASVSE010000482.1:0-11105 GCA_036388235.1 Rubricoccaceae bacterium
CCGAGCGGTTGGCGCAGAGCGCGTGCTTCCAGGGCTCCCTCGGGTCGCCGGCTCCAATGACGTGCACGACCTGCCACGACCCGCATGTCGCGCAGGCGGAGCTCCCGCCGGACACCTACTCGGCGGCCTGCCGTTCCTGCCACACGCCCGAGCCGTCGGGCGCGGTCGCCCCGGGTCACGGGCCGCTCTGCGACCGCCCCGGAGCAACGACGCCCGAAATCGCCCTCTCCGGCGACTGTGCCTCGTGCCACATGCGCCGTGCGGGCACGTCGGACATTCCGCACGTCTCGTTTACGGACCACTGGATCCGCAAGAACCCGCCGCCGAGCCGGGCGGGAGGCCCGACCGACACGCAGGAGCGCCGGACTGAGCCGCACACGCTCGTCAACGTCGTCCTGCGGGAGGGCGAACTCGAAGGGCGCGCCGAGACGCCGCGTCCCGCCGCCCAGTCCGACGCCGAGGCGGGCCTGGCGCTGTTCAACTTCTACGAGCAGGCGCACCCGCTCCCGCAGTACCTCCCGACGGCCGCGCGCCTGCTGCGCCGCGGCCTCGCGGGCGGGCAGGAGCAGACCGACGTGCGGATCGCGCTCGGGCGCTCGCTCCACGCGATGGACTCGCTCGGCGCTGCCGTCGCGACGCTCGCCGACGCCGCAGCCCGCGATACGGCGAGCGGGCCTGCGGCGCTCTGGCTCGGCATCGCCCGCCTCGACGCCGGCGACACGGCCGGGGCCGCCCGCGATCTGCGCCGGGCCGTGCGACAGATGCCGCGCTACACCGAGGCGCGCGTGAAGCTCGCCGAGGCGCTCGCCAACCAACCTGCGGACGCCGCCCGCGTGCTCGAAACGGCCCTCCGCGCCGATCCGGTGCGCCATGCAGGCGCGTGGAACGACCTCGGTTTCTACCACCTTCAGGCCGGCGCGCTTCCCGCTGCGACGTCCGCCCTCCGCCGGGCCGTCGCCCTCGATCCGCGCCTGCCGACGGCCCGCGCCAACCTCGGCACGGCCCTGCTCGCCGCTAACGACCTGCCCGCTGCTGCGGCCCAGTTTGAGGCGGCCCTTCGCCTCGACCCGGCGGCCGTCGCTGCGCTCGGTAACCTCGGCCTGATCCGCCAGCGCCAGGGCCGGACGGACGAGGCGCGGCGCCTCTTCGAGCGCGTCCTCGCCCTTGAGCCCGGCAGCCCGCAGGCCGTCGCTGCCCTCGCCGGCCTCTGACCCCGCGTATGCTCTCGAGACTCGCCCTTCTCGCCCTCGTCCTCGTCGCTGGCTGTGCGTCCGGCCCGGTCGACGTCCAGACTGCCGAGAGCGTCCCGCTGCGCCTCGACCGCGCGGGCGCGCGGCGCCTCGTCGAGTCCGTCCTCGGCGGCTATGCCGGCCGCGGCATTGGGCCCGGAGCGGACCGTGGAGCGATTGCGTCGGGCTTGGTCACGGGCGATGGCGACGACCTCACGCTGCACCCGCAACTCCTCGCGGCCGACGTCCGCACGCATCTCCGAGATGCGGACGGAGACGGGGCCATCGGGTGGCCCGAGCTGTCGGCTTTTCTCACGGCGACGTACGCGACCGGCCACGGCCTCCCGCCAACACTTGCCGCGCTCCGCGCCGAGGCCGGACTGCCTGCGACGGGTGCCGCACCCGACACGGCGCTGTTCTCGGTCGACATCGAGGGCAGCGTGATGACGCACGCGCGGCGCCGCGTCTCGGTCCCGCTCGCGGCCCTTCGGTCGGCCCTCGCATCGTTCGCCGCCGGAGACGGCCTCCGGTACCCGGCCGGCACGCTCATCCTCGGCGAGCACCTGAGCAGCGGGGAAGAAGGGGAGGCCGTCCTCGAAACGACCGTCAAGCGCCGCCGCGCGGACGGCTTCTGGGACTTTGCCGTCTACGACGCGCAGGGCCGGATCACGTCGGAGACGGCGACGCCCCCGCGTCCGCTCCGCTCCCCGACGCAGTGCACGGGTTGCCACCTCGGGCAGCGCCTCTTCGAGCCCGAGCGCTCCTACCCCGCCACGCCCACCGATGGCGAAGACGGCCCGCGCCGCTACGTCGTGCCGGACGCGTGGCGCAGCACGGAGGCGACGGCGCGGCTGCAGGAGCACGCCCGCCGCGAGGACGGCGTCCTCGGCCTCTACGCGACGGTCTACACGGGCCGACTGATGGCCGAACGGAACGCTGGCGAGGCGTCTCCGGCCGACCTCGCTCTGCTGGAACGTCTCGGGCTGTAGCGTCTCGCGGCTCGGCTGCCCCCGACGAGGCAACCTGTGCGTCTCGTTCGCCGTCTTCGCCGCACGCTGCCTGCTAGACCCGATGATCCGATACCTCACTGCCGGCGAATCCCATGGAGCGGCGCTCGTCGGGATCGTTGAGGGGATGCCGGCCGGCGTGCCACTCCTCCCGGAGCACATCGACCGCCACCTCGCGCGGCGCTGGAAGGGCGCCGGCCGCGGCGGGCGCGCAGTCTTCGAGGTCGACACAGTTCAGATTCTCGGCGGCGTCCGGTTCGGGCACACGATGGGCTCGCCGGTTGCGCTTCTGATCCCCAACGCGGCGTACACCAAGGACCGCGCGGGCTGGCCCGAGACCATGGCCGTCGAGGGGCCGGGGGAGGGGATCGCGCGCGTGACGCTGCCGCGGCCGGGCCACGCCGACCTCGCCGGAGCCCAGAAGTACGGCTTCGACCGCCCACCGCACGGCCCCGACATCCGGCCCGTCATTGAGCGGTCGTCGGCCCGCGAGACGGCGATGCGCGTCGCGTGCTGCTCGGTCGCCCGGCAGATGCTCGCCGCGTTGGGGATCGAGATTGGCAGCCACGTGCTCCGCATCGGGTCCGTCGGCGTTGCCCACCCCTCAGACGCCGCCGAGGCGCGCGACGCCCTCCTCGCCCGTGGTGCCCACGCGCTCTCGGATGCCGCCGATGCGAGCCCGGTCCGGATGCTCAGCTCCGAATTGAGCGAGGCGGCCGTCGCGCACGTCGCCGAGACGAAGAAGGCCGGCGACACGCTCGGCGGCGTCTACGAGGTCGTCGCGACAGGCGTCCCGGTCGGTCTAGGCTCGTACGCCCAGGCTGACCGTCGCCTCGACGGCCGCCTCGCGGGGGCGATTCTGTCGATTCAGGCCCAAAAAGCCGTCGAGGTCGGCGACGGCGTGGACGGTGGCACGCACCCCGGCTCGCGCGTCCAGGACCCGATTACGCGCATCGCCGGGCACCTCACACGGACGAGCAACCACGCCGGCGGCATAGAGGGCGGCATCTCGAACGGGATGCCGATCGTCGTCCGCGGCACGATGAAGCCCATTCCGACGCTCATCCGCCCGCTCGGGACGGTCGATCTCGTGACGGGCGAGGCGGCGGTCTCACGCTACGAACGCTCGGACGTGACGAGCGTGCCGGCCGCGAGCACGGTTGCTGAGGCCGTCGTGGCGTGGGCGCTCGCCGAGGTGCTCGTTGAGCGATACGGCGGCGACACGTTCGAGACGCTGCGGGCTCGGGTCGAGGCGGACCGCGCAGCGGCGCTGTAATCAGGAAAAGGCGGGATATGTGCGCACCCGATTGCGGCTTTGCCTCGGCTGTCGTTTATTTGAGGGTGTAAGCCCTTTCATCCTCTGGTGCCCCGGGCTCTGTCCTCTACCATTTCGCTATGTATCGACTTCTTCTCCTCGCGCTCGCTTTTCTGCTATCTCCGCCGGTCCGCGCGGCAGCGGACATCTTCCAGTCGTACGTGGTCATCGACCTCGGACAGGGCCCCCGGTACTACGCTGGGGGGAGAAATGCGGACAACAACCAGACCCCGTTCATGACGCGGACGTTTGGTCCGTTCAACTCGACGAGCACTTTCCTCTTGAAGGGTGGGGAGATCAAGACGTTTGCAGAGGGCGGGTCAGACATTTATCAAGCCTCGATGTATTACAGGTTCTATGACGTCAGTGGGCCTGTACCTGCGACTTACACGGCAATCCCGCTGAATGGCGTATCCATCGGAGGCAACGATGAGAAGTGGGACAACATCGGGAACTCGATCAACCTCCTCCGCGGTGGGACCTGCGGTTCTGCCTCCACCTGTCGCCTCGACGTGTACTTCGAGGCGACAGAGTCGTTCGGAGGTTCGGGGGCATTCCCGAAGAACGATGGAACAGCTTCGTCCCCGCTGACCAACACGTATGTCGTCAACCCCGGGCAGTTTGTTTTCAACGGGGCGGGCTACCGCCTATTAAGCTGGCCCGAGACAGATATGACGGTCGACGGCCTCGCCGACATCAACCTCGTCCAGGGCGTCGATGGTGCCGACGGGACGGGGCCGTTCGAGGAGCAGTACCCCGATGCCACCCCGAACATCTACACGGCGTACGGGACTACCGGGTACGTGCAACCGGTGAGCACGAGCGAGCCGCTCGTCCCCGGCTTCGGCTTCTTCTGGCAGTTCTACGACCAGGTGTTCCCGTCGCTCCCGAGCCAGACGACGGCCGGTGGCGGGACGAGCTTCAGCCGCGAACTCACGGGCTTCGTGCTCACCGCCAACGGGCCGTTCCTGACCGTGGATACCCAGAGGACGTTCAACGCCCGCAACACGGCCAATGGATTCTACATGATCGGCAACCCGTTCGGTCGGCCCCTACGCGCTGATGGCGTCTCGGCTGGGACCGAAACGATTCAGGGCGACCTACTTCAGGCGTACGACCCGGACGGACGGACGTACCGTGCGCTCGACCGAGGCGTCGTGAACCAGATCCCGGCTGCGAACCGACCGTACGCGGCTGTCTTCCAAGGCTTCTTCGCCGAAGTGGCTGGCCACACAGGCAGCCCCGGCGCGGGTCCTACGTTCACTTACGACTACGACCTCACCGATGCGGTTCAGACGCCGGACCCGGCCTACCGGTCGGTCTCGTTTAGCACCCCATATGTTCAGTTAGTCCTCGCTGGCACGACATCGGCGGGAGTCCCGGTAGCTGACGAGGCCGCCTACGTCCGCGTCGTCCCCGCAGCCCTCGTCGGATGGGACCCCCTCGACGCCTCAAAACTCCTTCCGCCGGTCGGCCCGTACGCCCTCGTTGCCCCTGTTGGTGAGCGGGATGGGGCCTTCTATCGGATGGCTGTGAACTCTCTTCCCGCTGACGGCCAAGCTCGGACAGTTCCTGTCGCGTTCACGGCGACCGACGCCGGTACATTCACGCTGACGTGGGACGCGACCACGACCGCGACGCTCCGCGACCTTGTCACGGGCGTTGTCATCGACCTCGCCACAGCTGAGTCGTACACGTTCACGTCCGCCGCGACGGACTGGACCAACCGCTTCGAGCTCGTCCTCGGCGCGCGCGGCGCGACGGCCACAGACGGCAACGCCCCGGCTGACGCCTTCCGCCTCGCCGCGGCCCGCCCGAACCCCGTCCGCGGGGCGGCGACGGTCACGGTCGAGCTCGGCGCGCCGCAGCACGTCCGCGCCGTCCTCACGGACGCCCTCGGCCGCCGCGTGCTCGACGTCTTCGACGCTGCCGCCCCGGCCGGCGCGCTCGACCTGCGCCTCGACGCAGCGGGCCTCGCTCCGGGCGTGTATGTCCTCCGCGTGACCGGCGCGAGCGCGACGGCAACGCAGACGGTCACGGTCGTTCGCTAGGCCGTCATCCTTCTTACAATCAGCACCCGCCGCGAGCTTTGGCTCCGGCGGGTGCGTCCTGAATCTCACCCGGGCTCGCGCCCGACCCTGATGCCCCTTCTTACTCCTCGCGCCGCGTTCGCGGCCGCCTTGCTCGGCCTGCCGCTCGCTGCGAGCGCCCAGCCGGCCCCGCCGCCCTCGGGTAGCCCGGTCGGCTCGCCCACCATCGACGGGCAGTTCAGCACCGCCGAGGGCTACACGCTCCTCGACGACAACACTGGTGGCCCTGCCTCGGGGTTTGGGACCGAGAACCAGGTTGCCGCCCTCTATGCGTACGTCGACGACGTCACGAACTCGCTCTACGTCGGCGTCGCAGGCAACATCGGCAACAACAACCGGCTACTCGTTTTCGTCGACAGCCGGGCCGGCGGATATTCGGACGGTGGCTTCGCCGATGCCCCCGGTGCGCCGGGCGGCGTGAACAACTTCAACACGGGCAACACATTCGATATTGGCTTCACGGCCGACTTCGCCATCGCCATTGGGACCGACGACTCGCGGAGCGACTTCTACGTGAACGTCACCGAATTCGCCGGCACCCCAGGAGCAGGGGCGTCTACGGACCGGTACATCGGCTCGGCAAACGGGTCGCCGGACATTGCCGTTCCCGCCTCTTTCCCAACCAACGTTACGAGCACGACGACCGGGTTCGAGATCCGCATCCCCCTCGGGGCGACAGCCTCGGCATCGACTCCGCTCGCCTCGGACCGTCGCTCGATGCAGTTCTTCGGGCTCGTCACGAGCGACGGGGGCTTCCTCTCGAACAGCTTCATCTCGCCGGCTGGTGCCGGGGACGGGAACTACGGGAGCGGGGCAGTGAACTTCGAGATGGCGACCCCGGACCCGGTCTCGTACGTCTGGCAGCCCATTGCCGGGCGGAAGGGCTGGCGCCAGCTCGCGTGGCCCGTCACGGGCGGGACCGTCGCCAGCCTCGCGCCCCAGAACCATGTCCAGGGGCCGAACACAAACCATCCCAGCGGGTCCTCGAACGTCATCCTGTCGCTCGATCCCACATTGGGGTACCGCTACGCGAACGCTCTCACCGACCAGCTGGTCTCGGGCCGTGGGTTCTTCTGGTATCACTACGACGCGGTGGACTTTCCGCAGGGCCCCCCAAGCGACTTCCGCCCGCTCCCGTACACCCTCCGGGCTGGTGGCGTCGAGCCGCAGGCGAACGTCTCGACGTTTTTCGTCGAGGCCGCGCAGTCGGGTCAGTTCCTGATGGCCGGGAACCCGTACTCGCTCGACTTCGACACTCAGGGGCTGACCGGAAGCCAACTCGCCCCGCTCGTCTACGTCTGGGACCCCGACGCGGGTACGGCAGGCGGCTACGTCGCGGTGGACCGTAACTCGCCCGTCCAGGCCGACCGGACGGTCGCCCCGATGCAGGGCTTCTGGATTCAGATTGCGCCGACGCCTGCAGCGCTCGGTGGATTCACCTTTCAGTACCTCCAGTCGGCACGCATCCAGGGCAACGAGCCGATCATCGCCCTCACGGCAGCCCAGCGCGTGCTCGGGTTCCAGCTCGACCGCCTCACGGCGGAGGGCCCGGTGAGCGAGTGGCGGACGGCCCGTCTCGCCTTCGTTGACGGGGCAGGGGAGGGGCTCGACGTGTTCGACGCCGGCCTCCCGCCCTCCATGCCGAGCGGTGCCGAAGCCCGCATTGCGTTCGTCGGCACTCGCGACGGCGCCGCTGACTACCGCGGCCAGGACAGCCGGGCATACACGCCCCAGGGCGCCGTTGAGGCCTCCCTCGCCTTCTTCGCCGCCGGTCGCCCCGACGGTGCGACGTACCGCCTGACATGGCCGACGATGGAGGCCATCCCAGCCGAGTGGTCCCTCACGCTCCGTGACGGCGACACCGGCGAGACGGTCGACCTCCGCACGGCCGACCACCTCGACTTCACGGCCTCGGCGACCGACTGGGCCTCGCGGTTCACGGTTCGTGTCGCTGCTCGCACGACGGCCGATGAGGACACACCCGCCCAGGCGCGCCTCGGGGCTGCGACGCCCAACCCGGCGTCGGACGCTGCGCGCGTCGCCCTCACCGTCGATCAGCCACAGCACATCCGCGCCGAGCTCTACGACGCGCTGGGCCGCCGGGTGGCCGTTGTCCTCGACGCGACTGTCGATGCGTCCCGCGACCTCATCGTCGACACGCGCGGCTTGGCGCCGGGCATTTACGTACTCCGCGTCTCGGGCGACACGTTCGCGGCAAGCCAGCGCGTCACCGTGGCCCGCTAACCGGTGCAGGTTCGGGTGCGAGAGGTCCAAACTCCGACGCACCCGGACTCTCCACTTGTTCGGAACCTCCGGTCCGGACCCGACTTAGTAACTTGCGTGTCAGGCTGTCCGTCGTATTATCAGCCAGCCGACCGTCCCATCGCCATCCCACCCCTGACGTTCCGATGACCCTTCGCACTCTCGCCGCGTTCGCACTGTTGCTCGCTGCACCGGCCGCCTTCGCCGCCGGTCCTGGCTCCACGCCGTCGTGGGCAACACCGAGCGCTCCTGTCGCTCCCGCCCCGGCAGACAACCTTGGCCCCAACCCGCCGAACCCGCCGAACCCGCCGAACCCGGTTCCGCTTGATGGCGGCCTGACGCTGCTGGCCGTTGCTGGTGCAGGTTATGCTGCGAAGAAGCTTCGCGCGCGCCGCGCGGACTGAGGCCTTCGGCTCCTACCTTCGGAGGGTGTGACCACGGGTCGCGCCCTCCGTTTGCGTTTCCCCTCTCTCCACGTCTCATGAAACGACTGCTTCTTCTCGCCGCCGGCCTCGCGCCGGTGCTTGCAGCGCCGGCCGCAACGGCCCAGACGACTGCATGGATTAACGAACTGACCTACGACAATTCGTCGGCCAACGATCCGGGCGAGGCCATTGAGGTCGTCCTCCCGGCGGGCATCCCGGCCGCGCTCTACTCGGTCGTGCTCTACAACGGTGGCGCGACGGGGGGCGTCGTCCCATATGCGCCAAACGGCACCCGCCCCGGCGGTGGGGCCTACACCGCTGCCGGATTCAACGTCGGGTCCGATTGCCCAGCCGGCGCGTCGTACGACATCAACGGCGACACGGTCAACGACTATACGTTCTACACGTGCGCCTTTCCTGCCTCGACGGGGGGCGGCGGCTTCCAGAACGGTGGCCCGGACGGCCTCGCTCTCGTTGGGCCGGACCCGGTAAACCCGGCGTACCCTCTTGTGCAGTACCTCTCGTACGAAGGCACGCAGGGAGCGAGTAGTGGCCCGGCGGCCGGCCAGATCAGCCAAGACATCGGTGTGGCAGAGAACAACACGACGACTCTTGCTGGTACGTCGTTGCAGGTCAGTGGTACGGGCGCGGCATATGAGAACTTTGCGTGGCAGGCCTCGCAGGCCTCCACGTTCGGAACGGTCAACGCCGGCCAGACGCTCACGCTTGGCACACCGACGGCCGCCTCAATGACGTTTGGCAGCGGCGATGGCGACGACCTCGCCGGCTACCGTCAGCTTGCAGCTCCGGTCGCGGGCCTTCGCGTGGCTAACCTCGCCTCTGTGAACCTCGTGCAGGGCGTGCCCGGCTCGGCGCCCTTCGCGGCCCAGTACCCGGACGCCTCGCCGAACCTGTTTACGGCCTTCGTTCAGCCCAGCCCAACGGGCGATGCCGATGGCTACGTCCCGCCGACCAACACGGCGCAGGGCCTTGGCCTCGGGCGCGGCTTCTTCTGGTACTTCTACGATCAGACGCTCTCGCCGAACCCGGCATCGTTTGGCGGTGGCACGAGCCAGAGCGTCGCACTCCCGCAGACGGCGACGCTGACGGGCATTGCGGTCACGCCGGTCGGGACGACGGGCCCTACGGGTAACCAAGACCTTCGCGTGACGTTTAGTGCGAACGCATCCGAGGTCTACCTCCTCGGCAACCCGCTCAACGGCGACTTCGCGCTCTCGGGCGTGAACCTGCAGACGTCTACGGGGGGCACGACGACCGCAGCAACGCTCGGGACCAACTTCCAGGTCTTCGACCCGTCGCTGGGCACGTTCACAGTCGTAACGGGCAGCCTCGCCCGCGGACAGGGTGCCTTTGCTCAGGTCTCGGGCGTGGCGGCGACGACGGCGGTTCGCACGTTCGGCTTCGACTTCGACGTGGCCGGCACGGGCGGGACGTTCATCGGCCGCTCGGCGGCGACGCAGGTCGCGCTCGCACTCGACGGTCAGACGACGGCCGGCACAGCGGTCCACGACCGCGCAGCCATCGCTCAGTTCTCGGCTAACGCTCAGACGGGCTGGGACGCGGGCGACGCGACGAAGCTGTCTATCCCTGGCACGACGACGGCGCTCGTCGCGTTCGTTGGCGAGACGCCTGCCGAGCGGTTTGCCGTCCGCTCGCTCCCGACGCCAGCTGAGCCGACGACGCTCGACGTTGCCTTCGCGACCGAAACGGCTGGCTCGTTCGAGCTGTCGGCCGACGTTCCGGCCGGCTGGAGCGCCGTCCTCACGGACCGCATCGCCAACACGACCGCGGACCTTGCAGCAGGCTCATACGCCTTCACGGCTGAGGCCGGCGACTGGGCGACGCGCTTCTCGCTAACGGTCGCCGCGCGCGGCGCTGTAGCAGGGGAGGCGGCTCCGGCCGCGTTCTCGCTCGGCTCGGTCTTCCCGAATCCAGCCACGTCGGCCGCCCGCGTCGCGCTCCGCGTCGATGCGGCGCAGACCGTCACGGCGACCGTCGTCGACGCGCTCGGACGGACGGTCCAGACGGTCTTCGAGGGCGCGCTCACGGCGGGCGCCTCGCAGGACCTCACCGTCGACACGACGGCGCTGGCGCCGGGCGTGTACGTCGTCCGGGTGACGGGCGAGACGTTCACGGCAACGCGCCGCCTCGTGGTCGCGCGCTGATCGCTCGGTTCTGACGGGTCGCGGTGGGCGCGGGGCTTCGGCTCCGCGCCCGCCGTGCGTTTGGAACCTGGCCTGATGAGAATCACGCATCGACATAGGGCGCACTTCATTACACCGAAGCTTGACAGGCCCGAGAAAACGACGGTGCTGAATAGGCGCATGATGGCCCTATCCTTCTGATTATATCTGCCCTGTCGTCGATGCCTGTTCGCGCCCTCCTCCTTGCGCTCCTGCTGGTCACGGCGCCCTCCGCCCACGCCCAGTTTGTCCTGACGACTTCGGGCGCGACCAACACACAGGACTTTGCTGGCTTCCTCGGGGCTGGCTTCGATCAGACGGGCGGTTCGGGCCGCCTCGATTCTGACAACCTCATCGTCCGCGGCCTCTCCGACGGAAATCTTGCCTTCGGAGACACCCGGACGGTGATTTCGCCCGCGGATCGAGCTTTGGCGGCGTCACAGAAGGGGGCGTCTACAGCTTTCTCACATTGACCAACTCCGGGTCGCTCGGACTTCAGCCGACCGACGACGACCTCACTCCGGGCGCGGTGTATGCCCGGTACTTCAACGGCACCGGTCAGGCCATCACGTC